>JBELAB010000085.1:0-8946 GCA_049509275.1 Syntrophobacteraceae bacterium
GTTAAATTTGGGTCTGTGACTGCAACTATTTGATTTATGTTGGTTTATGACATAGTCATTCGTTTTCGATTTGAATTTAAGTAACCGGCCTGAGAACAGCTTTTGAGACCTGTAGCATAGCCCCTTGTGAGCGTATTAGGCGTGGTGCGGGGTCAGATACCACAAACAACGCCCACAAGGGGCTAAACTACTACAGCTGAGCCCTTTTGAAAATTAACCGGACAGTAGTGACCGAAAATATTGAATGCAAAACAAGGAATTTCGGGTATAGAGTTTGGGTGTGGTCAATGATTACGGCAATCATTGCCGCCCCACGACAAAAATCTATCCACCCAACTCTTTTGTGAGTCTGCTCCATATTCATAAAAGTCTCAAAATTCAAGTTTTCAGTCTTAGGGCTTGTCCGTAAATAAAACCTTTGCGCTCACATCCGGCTTTTGGCCGGCTTTGGCCGCTCCTCAATCGCAAAATCCTCGACGTAGCCCAGCTACGCCTGCGGTTTTGCTCAATCTTCGCGACTAAATCAGTCTCAAAATCCGGCGTAATCCCTAAGAGGCTTATTTACGGACAAGCCCTTAATCAAACCGAAAATTTTTCTTTTCAGACCTTGGTATATCTAATCTTTTAGACGTCCCAGGAACGATTTGATCGCCGACATGTATTCCTTCAGGCCCAAGGAAAAAATGTCGTTGTGGTTCGCGCCGGGGATCTTTAAAAGCGTTTTGTCCGGCGACGGAGACGTCCCGAAGAGTTGCAAAGCGTCCGAATAGGGAATTATGTGGTCGAACTCGGCGTGAATGATCAACACGGGCTTGCGGAATTGTTTCATCTTGTCGATGTTTCTAAAACCTTTGCTTTCAGTGAAGTTCAAACTGCGCAGATCGACCCCGAGAAGGCTCAGCAGAGGTTCGGCAAAAGCGAACCCGCTCTCGATTATAAGCCCGTCGATTTTATCCTCATACGCGGAGGCCAACTCCAGTGCCGAGGCGCTGCCAAGAGACCTGCCCATTACTATGAACGGTCCGGTGCAGCCGTTATCGCTCAGCCATTTTTTGGTGAAATCGCAGATCGAGTGGCAGTCTCTCATCATCGAACTTACCGTCGGCTCTCCCCCCGAGCGGCCATACCCACGGTAGTCCACCGGCAGAAAATTTATACCCATCCGGTTGAAGAATGGTCCAACGTCGTCATAGTCGGCCACGATTTCGCCATTTCCGTGGAAAAAAAGGATATTTGGCGCCTCCTTGTTCGCAATGTGAAAACGGGCGCCTATAGTGATTCGGTCTCCCACCGGAATGGAGATGTCATTCGCGCTGGTGTTTGCGAACGAACGCCATTCAGCTCTTGGATAGAAAATACGCAGTGAGATTTCGGGCCTGTCAAGTGCAGAGTAATCGATAGGGGGCAAATCGGTCATTTTCTTTTAGCCTTTAGAAGTTTTAAGGTATAGGCAAATGTAAGGCGGCTCTCGAGCATCGGTGGATTCAAGTTTAAGTTGGAATTTCTGATTTCCCAGTGCTCTTGATAAGATAAAAAGCCAAAAGCGCTACGATCGGTGACATAGAGCTGCACCCTCGATCAGGGTATAACTAGTGCTGCGGCCGCTACCGGGGTTCTTTGCCAAAATGCCGCGTTCTACAAGATCCTGAATGTCACGTAACGCAGTATCTTGCGAACACTTCACAAGTTTAGCCCATTTTGATGAGGTCAGCTTGCCTTCGAAACCGTCCAACATTTTGTTGACGATCGTCTTCTGCCGCTCGTTAAGAGACATGGCGGCGCAAGATTGCCAGAACCAGGCCTTTCTGAAAACAGCCGAAAGTGTTTCCTCCACGCTGTCAAATGTCCTGTTCAGGCAATCGAGGAACCATTCCAGACGTTCCGTGATATCGAGAGTGCCTTTTTGTGCAGCTTCCAATCCCCCGTAATAGGCGTCCCGCTGCTGCCTGATCTGTGCCGACATGCTGTAAAAACGCTGAGCACTTTGCTCTGACCTGGCCAGTGTCATGTCGGCTATCGCACGTGCGATACGGCCATTGCCATCTTCGAAAGGATGAACGGTCACGAACCAAAGGTGGGCTATACATGCCCGTAAGACCATATCCGTACCATCGTCACCGTTGAACCATTCGAGGAAGACGGCCATTTCCTTCTCAAGTCTATGGGCAGCCGGAGCTTCGAAATGCACATACCCGCGTCCAATCGGACCCGAGACAACCTGCATCGGCCCTTTCGCATCGTCACGCCATGCGCCAATCTTGATTTTGCTCATTCCGCTGTAGCCGGTAGGGAAGAGGGAAGCATGCCAACTGAATAACCTTTCCCGAGTCAGGGGCTTGCCAAAGTTTTGCGTAGCATCGAGCATCATCTCTACTACGCCCTCGATCTCTCTGCTTGTGGATGCAAGAGCCATGATATCCATGCCAAGGCGCCTGGCTATCGAGGATCGCACTTGTTCCCTATCGAGTATTTCTCCTTCGATCTCCGAGGACTTGAGAACCTCCACGGTCAGACTGTCCAAAACTGCCTCGGCGCGAAGTGAAAATCCCATCGCCTCCATTCGGCCGATAAGACGTCCCTGCCTGAAACGCACAGCGGCAAGCCGCCCGGCTAACCTCTCGAGGCTCCAGTGGAACCGGGGCCAATCCTGCCTTTCATGAATATAGACGGTCATTATCCGCACCTCATGCGTAGATTATAGCCTCTATTCTCCGCAGGAGCAACCGGTCTTCTCGCGCTGTGCGCATTGAGTTTGCTATGGGAATCCGTGTAACTACTTAGAAACTAAAAGTTAAAACCTGCCAGGGCGCCAGAAAGCTCTATTACGTGCCCGGGCAGGCGCGCAAGCAAAAAATTGCCCTCATCGGCTTCAACCCGCCCGTCTGCGGCTGCGATTTTGGCAAACTCCAATCTCTCATCAGGGCAGAAGTCTAAAAACAGGGAGAAAATCTCGCCGGCTTTCGGCAAATGGGTGTTTTCGCACCTGGTTTCCCATGCCTCCACAAACCCTCGAATAACCCCGGGCAGGCATTGGGGGCCCGCCCAGGCCAACTCACCGGTCCCGTCCAGCCTGTCGATCCTCATCCTTATGCCAAGATTCACAAAAAAATGCAACGATCCCAGCATCTTGTCTCTGCAATCGGATTTTCGCGCAAGCAGCGGACGGTAGCCTCGAACGGTTATCAACCGAAGGCTCAGGGGATTTTGGCTCTCGTCCACTACGAAATCACCCGCCCCATGGTGCCAGGGGTAGATCTGCGAAAATGACCGGCCATCGAGGTGCAATGTAAGGATTTTAGAAGCCTGCGCATAGAGTTCCGACGTTTTTTCGGCGTCAAGCAATTGCGGCCCTCCACCCTGCGTCCACACATTTATGGCAGGGGCCCCCGATGCGTCCGGGGAAAGGTGGAACTCGTGATGGTTTTCGAACCACTCGGCAATGGACAGCATGAGTCCCGGGGCTTTTGCAGAGATAAAGGGCACCGGGAGGTATGGGAGGCCGTATCCGGCGTGAAGGTTTGCAAGCAGCTTCATTTCGACCGCGAGGAAAGCCTGCTGCTCGGGCGAGAAGGCGCAATTTACGGCAAATGAGCGTTCATCATCGGCAAAACGTATCCGGAGGCGCGAAACGCTATAGAGCGCTCCGTGTTTTTCGGCGATAAGTTCTATGTTAGATGCCGCCTCAAGTTCCGGGGTGGGTTTGAGTTGTTTTTTGAGAAGCTTTCGCAAGGCCATGAAAGAGTTTTGTGAAAGCAAGCGTGCAACCGAACTCATGTATTGGCCGTATGTCAGGCGCGCAGTTATAGGTGGCGGGCCGCCGGGTAATCTTTCACCGGGTAAGGCCAGCCGTTCGGATGCGGCGTCAAGCGGGACCAGTTTCGAACCTGTGCGGATAAAACATTCTATCGATGGAATAGTGCGACCGGGTTTTGTTTTGTCCATGCCGATTTCATCTTCTATCGTTCTCTTCTATTTGGTCGAGGTTGTGCAGGATAGCCACCGGCGTTCCCCTGTCCGTAATGATTATGGCATCACCCTTTTTGGCCGTCTCAAGATAATGGGCCAACTTGTTTTTTAAATCCCGTATGCCCACCAGTTGCATGACGTCACCTCCTGCAGCCATTGTAGCAGCAAGATCCCAAAAATCGAAGGACGATCTCTTTGCGGGAAAATGGTCCGGGTGCTCATTTGTTTTTAGAGCCGGCATATGCTTCGCTGAAGCAAGCGAATCCTCAAGAAACTAAAATATTAGCAAAGCTTTGCTTGTCTTGGAAAATACCTGCGTATATAAAAACATGTGTGAACCGGTGAACAGGTCTTGCCGGCTCAACTACTTTTTTTTATGGAGCATCGTCTTGGATTCCACCAGCCGAGTCCTTCTGGACCGTGTCCAGCGTTCATTTCCGATAGTCTCCGACCCGTTTCGGGCCCTGTCCGAGGGGCTGGAAATCTCCGAGCATGAGGTGCGGGAACGAATCGGGCTGTTGAAAGATGGGGGGGCTATACGACAGATCAGCGCCATCTTCAATACCGGGGCGCTCGGATACCGGAGCAGCCTTGTGGCGATGGCCGTGCCGCAAAAAGAGCTGGATTGCGCCGCCGAGACGGTTAACGCCTATCCGGGGGTAAGCCACAACTACCTGCGCCCGGGCACCTTCAACATGTGGTTTACTATCGCGGTGCCTCCAGGACATAGTCTTGAGGCGGTAGTATCCGAGCTTTCCGCCAAAGCCGCATTCGCCGGGGGCGGCCCCGCCGCATTGCCCGCACTGGTTTTGCCCGCCGTAAAGAAATATAAGCTGGCCGTGGTGCTTGACGTTTTGGAAGAGGGGGACTGGGAGCACGCGGAAGAAAAAACGGAGCTGCCGCCCACCGAATCGAATGAGAACTTCAGGCCAACGCCATCAAATATACAAATCGTTAAATGTATCCAGGAGGACTTGCCCCTTGTCCCGAAGCCTTTCGCCGCGTGGGCCGATTCACTGCGAATCGAGGAGTCCGAACTTCTCAGGACCGTTTCCGACTGGATGCGCCACGGCACGATTCGGCGATTCGCCGCCGTACTCAATCATCGTCAGGTAGGATTTCGCGCCAACGGAATGGTGGTCTGGAAATGTCCCCAGGACCTGATCGACCGGGCCGGCGCCATCCTGGCCTCATACCCCGAGGTCAGCCATTGCTACAGCAGGTCTGCCTATCCTGAGTGGCCGTATAACCTGTATGCAATGATCCATGGACGCAGCCGGCGGGAATGCGAGTCAATTGCGGGCAGGCTCGCGGCTGCGACCGGGCTTGACGACTTCCGGATTCTTTTCAGTACGAAGGAATTCAAGAAAAAAAGACTCAAACTCTTCTGGCAGGCGAATCGGTGAGCGGGTCAATGGGTGAATCGGAAAAACCGCCTCACCCGTCACAGGTCACCCGGGGTGTGAAATGAATGACAGGGAAGAGTACGAATTCAAAAAGAAAGCCATTTTCGACGGGATGTCCAGGCGCGGTCAGCAGTGGGTCCTCAAGATAGGATACGAAAACTGGGACCCTTTCGAGAAGCCCAAAGACCCCAGGGAGAGGATATTCAGCTCCGCCAGCGTCAAGGCAGGCGCCCTTGTCCGGGAATACTACGAATCGGCCGGAGGCAAAGAGGAGTCGGTTGCTGTGAACAGAGAGCTTTTCGAGCTGTGTCTCGGCCTGCTCCGCGGTGAGGGCCGGGCAATAACCGTGGTGGATTTTTGCGCCTGGTTGAAGAAAAGGAGCCGAGCGGGCGAGCTTTAGGGCCGCTCGCCGTAATTGTGCAATGACCGAACAACTGGAAATGTCATGCATCCGGGCCGCCTGCACCGGTGGCGGAATGCGCGTGGAAAGGTAAACCTTATGGATCAATACGCTGAAGTTTACGAGAAACTGGCAGACCACCTCGACCGGCTTCCTGAAGGATATCCTCGGACTCCCTCAGGAGTAGAGATTCGCATCCTTCGCAGGCTTTTTACCCCGGAGCAGGCCGCGCTGGCCCAGTTGGTCACCCTGGCGCCCGAACCTCCCGGCGCCATCGCATCCCGGGGCGGACTTGACCCCGCCGAAACCGCCCTCAAGCTCGAAGAGATGTCCCGTAAGGGTTTGATCTTTCGTTTCCGCAAAGGCCCCGAGGTCCGATACATGGCCGCAGCCTTCATGGTCGGCATCTGGGAGTTCCACCTAAACGACCTCGATGTGGGTCTCATCAAAGATGTGCGCGAATTCATGCCCTATCTCTTAAACCAGAGCAGCCAGCTAAAAAGCCCGCAGCTTCGGACCATCCCCGTTACCAGGGCAATCGCGGCCGAACAGGTGATAATGCCCTATGAGGAGGCCCGCAGGATCGTTTCCGGCGAGGATAAGATCGCAGTCGCTCCATGCATATGCAGAAGAGAGCACAAGATGACGGGCGCAGGCTGTGACAGGCCGCTCGAGAGCTGCCTGGTCTTTGGCGTTGGAGCTCTATATTACCAGGAAAACGGGCTGGGGCGTCCGATCGATCAGCAGGAGGCTTTCGAGATACTCGATCAGGCGGAAAAAGCCGGGTTGGTTCTGCAACCTTCAAATACCCAAAAAGTGAGCAATATTTGCACCTGCTGCGGGTGCTGCTGCCAGATACTTAGAAATCTCAAAGGGCTTCCGGAACCGGCCACTGATGCCGCTTCGAATTATTTCGCAACCATTGACCGGGAGCGATGCATCGGATGCGGGACCTGCATGGACCGATGTCAAATGGAGGCCATAGAAACGGATGGGGAGGTTTCCTCCATACTCCGCAAACGCTGTATCGGGTGTGGTCTTTGCGTGACAACCTGTCCGGAAGAGGCGATCCGCCTTCAGGAAAAGACCGAAGCGCAAAAGTCCATACCGCCTTCGAACAGAATGGAAAGGTTCAAGCTTGTAACTCAGGACCGAATGGCCAAACGCGAAGGCGGAACGAAGGACCTTTAACAACTTTTACACAGACAAAAGTGCTCCGGGAATTTAACAATTATTAACTAAAATCTGCTCGCCCCTTCATGTTAGTTGTTGCTAGAATCTGCCGTTGGGACCGGAATTGTCTCGGTCCAAACAATGACAATGCCAGGATTGACTTTTAATTTGCAGGTCCATCGTGGAGATCGTTTTGCTGATCCCCGGGACCTCGCAGGAAGCCATAACTGTGGCCGGCATGGATCCCGGAGGTTTTTTCCCTTAGCTTTTCTTAAGCCTCCGGCATGAAAATAGAAGTGTGGAGACAATTATGCGACGGGCTTTTCGAATATCAGCGTTTGTGTTAGGCGGTCTGGCCGTGATAGGCGCCGCCGGCGCCTGGTGGCTGTGGCACAACCGCCACCGGACGCCGATGTTCCACACTGTAGCTGTGAAGCGGGGCGATCTGGTGGCCATGATCAGCGCCACGGGGACTGTCGAGCCTGAGCAGGTCGTCGATGTCGGCTGCCAGGTTAACGGTTTGCTTATCGCATTCGGAAAGGACGTGAACGGCAATTCCGTCGACTATGGGTCGGAAGTGAGCCAGGGCGGTATTGTGGCGCGAATAGACGACACGCTTTATGTGGCTGCCGTCGACATGGACAAGGCCACGTTGGAGCAGGCCCGCGCCAACCTGGTCAACGCCAAAGCCAACGTGCTTCTTATGAAGGCCAAGCTGTGGCAGGCTGAGGCGGACTGGCATCGCGCCGAGAAGCTCGGACCGGGCCAGTCATTGGCGCCGACCACCTACGATCAATACAAGGCAAATTACGAGGAGGCAACGGCCAGCCTTGCAGTAGCCGTGGCCCAGGTGGATATGGCGGAAGCGGCTGTACATCTGGCGGTAGAAACACTGAAAAAGGACCAGGCAACCCTCGCATACTGCACCGTCAAATCGCCGGTCGCCGGAGTAGTCATTGACCGGCGCGTCAATATCGGCCAGACTATGGTTTCCAGCACGGCCGCTCCAAGCATTTTCCTGATCGCCAAAGACCTCAAGCGCATCCAGGTGTGGGCATCGGTCAACGAAGCCGACATCGGCAATATTCACCCCGGCCAGCCGGTGACTTTCACAGTTGATACTTTTGGCGATCAGGTTTTTCGTGGCATAGTGGGCAAGATTCGCCTAAATGCCACCATGTCCCAGAACGTCGTCACCTACACGGTCGAGGTAAACTACGACAACTCCGATGGCAAACTGCTGCCCTATCTGACCACTAACCTGCAATTCGAAATCGGCCGCCGTCAGAACGTGCTGCTGGTGTCAAACGCGTCACTGCGCTGGACACCGCGGTTCAACCGGACAGCCTCTCAGTCAGGCGGAGCGCCCCATACTGCGGCCGGTGCGTCCGGGCGCGGCGGGGGGGACGTTGCCGCGAGCGGTGCGTCTGCATCCCACGGAACTGTCTGGGTCACCCGGGGCGATACCGTTCGGCCGATCAATGTGCACGTTGGGTTGACGGACGGCGTATGGACCGAAGTCAGCGGCGACGGACTGACTGAGGGCCTGAGAGTGGTCACCGACGAAGGCAAACGGGAATCCGGGGGCAGTCAAAGCGAGGGCGCCAGTCCATTCATACCGCAAAGAGGGGGCTTTCGCGGACCACGCTGAACACGGTCAGGGGGTACTCCTGATATGGAATTGATCGAGCTTCACGACATCTGCAAGACTTACAGCCTTGGTGAGTTGGATCTGCCGGTGCTAAGAGGTATTTCCCAGCAGGTCGCCCGCTCCGAGTTCGTGGCGCTGATGGGGGCCAGCGGCTCCGGTAAGAGCACCCTGATGAACATTATGGGTTGCCTGGATCATCCGACCTCTGGCGAATACTGGCTCGACGGCCGTGAAATCTCCAAGCTGGCGGCAAAAGAACGCGCCAGGTTGCGTAACCGCATGATCGGATTCGTGTTCCAGAGTTTCAACCTGCTGCCGCGTATGACGGCTTTTGAAAACGTAGTGATGCC
>JBELAB010000086.1:0-10354 GCA_049509275.1 Syntrophobacteraceae bacterium
TGACAAGTTCGTCCGCTATCTTTTGAGCCGATTCGGGTGAGCGGACGTAAATAAGGACCTTCGACGAAGTCACTTCATGCTTCTTTGCCTGTTCAGCCATCTTCTTGACAAGGTCATTCTTGCCTACCTCATGTAAGTAGAGTTCTTTTTTGGCGTCAAGCCGTTGTTGTACGATCTCGTCTCCCCCATCCTCCTCTTCAAGCGAGAAAACTTTGCAGTTATTGTCAAGGGTGGTCGCAGACAATTCCAATACTCGTACCGGCCGACTTTCACAGGTTTGAGCTTCGGCTATACTGCTCAGTAGTTTGCTGAAGGCTGGCGTGAGGTGTGCTTCATCGTGGACGATCAACGCATCTTGACCGATAAGCCCCGCATGGTGCGGGCGGTGATATCTGCCGTCACCGTATCCGCCAAACAAAAGCTTGCTGCCGATCATGTCGATGGTGCCCACAATGATTGCCGGCCTTGCCGGGTCGGACTTCCATTCTTCGTTGTCAGCCAATTCGCCGCGAAGTGTGCTGATCGCCAATGGCATCTCATCCAATCCTGCTGAGAAGTTCAGCAATGTGCATCTCAATTGGGACAATACTTGAGCATGCTTTTGCCATGACGGATCATCAGGATTGAGGATTCTGCGGCGGATTTTCTCGACAACCGCTGTGGCTTGATCAACTACGGTTCGACGATTCACTATATAAACCAGCCGCCGTGGAAGCAACGTATGGGCCGCCTTGTTTTGCGCAGCCAGCGCAATTAACCAGATAGGGATAACGGATGTTTTCCCCAGACCGGTCGGCAGGTCGAGCGCAGCAGGAATGTCACTTTTTATGAATCCATTGAACAGCCGTCTTTGCCACTCGAAAGGACCATCATCCATCAAGGCACTGAACGATTCATCGAAGTTAACAACCTCGCCGTAATTCTCATTCATCACAATCTTTCCTTCCCCCTTAGTGAGGTAGGTTCCAGCTCATGCCTGCAGAATCATCCCCACCTCCACCTTCACCATATTCCACATTTCTGCATCGGGATCGACTCCGACCACCTGCAGTCGAGTTTTACACCGCGGTCGGGAAACTCATAGCATTGGCGGTAGGACATCCGACGACCCATGTTCGAAACTTTTTGCTTTCTTCGCGGTTTCTTTCGTCGTGCAGTCCATCACCGGCGTGTTGGGCCTCCAGGAAACGAAGCATGAAGCAAGAAGCAAGAAGCGGGAATCAGGACCAACCACGTAGCATGAAGCATGAAGCGGGGAGCAATACCACCTTATCCCTGCCCGCTTTCCCCTCCCTGCTCCTCGCTGCCCGCTTCCTGTGTTACAATTTCTGCTATTCCCGTTAATCCCTTGCCGCCGCCGCGCTTCCCGCTTTCCGCTGCCAGCTTAACCTTTGACTTGGTTTACTTATAGAATTACACTTAATTCATGATTAGACTCAACATTCATGAAGCCAAGACCCATCTGTCGCAGTATCTTGACCGCCTTGCCGGTGGGGAAACGATATTGCTCTGCAAGCGCGACGTACCTATAGCGGAGATCCATGCGCTCCCCCCGGAGCGCGGCGCCCCACGGCCCATCGGGCTTGTGTAGGCTGCCAGTTGCCCTTAAATCCCGTCCAACGCTTCTTGAAGATTGATTGTATTGCCGTACCCGAGATCCTGGGCCAAGATGCAATAATACCGGCATTCCTCCAATGACCCTTCGGCAGTGTTAAAGAAACGCGCCTTATCCGCCGCCGTGTATTTTCGAAATCCCTCGGCTATATTCGCCGGAATGGACACGGCGCGCGCCGGAACTGGCTGACCATGCCGAATCGCTCATCCTCCGGGAAGGTCGCTGTCAGGCGATAGACACCAAGCACGAAGGCATGCGAATTCTTCCAGACCTCCAAGTCCTGAAACGTTTTTGCCGGGGTCTTCATTCCCGCTTCTTGCTCCCTGCTCCTCACTTCCCGCTTCTTGTGGGGCCGTATAACTCCCTCATTCGGGCCACCTCATCGCATATCTGATCCCGCAACGCCTCCGGGATGAGCACATGCACGTCAGCGCCGAATTGCAGGACCATCATCTTGACCTCTCGAAAATCGGCCACCGGAAAGGAGAGTTCGATGCCGCCGTCCGCCGTTTCCCGGACTTCCTGAGCGGGGTGCCAGAGCTGTTCGCGAACCCATCGGGCGCGGAAGGCGTTGAAGCGTAAGGTGACCGGAATGGAGGCGGCGCCCTGGAAGATGCCGAAGGCGCCTTCGAGCTGAGACGCCCACTGTTCGCGAGGCCGCACGTCGAAGGTTGCGGGCAGAGTTTCCAGACTGTCGATTCGGGAAAGATAAAATTTGCGCCAGTCATCGCGCAGGCGGCAGTAGGCGATAAGGACCCAGGATGCCATATAGTGCTGCAGATGGTGGGGTTCGACGATACGCCGCGTATTAGCGCCAGATCCCGGGGAGTGGTATCCAATCTCCATCATGCGGCGTTCGATAAGCGCTTCGGCTACCGTCTTGAAGATCTTGTCAGGCACCGGACTAAATCCATGCCATGAGGCGGAAAAGGATTCGTCCAGGCGAGCCTCGTCCATTCCCAGGGCCGCCGCCGCGTCCTGGAACTTTCGGCTGAAGCTTCTAAACGCCTCGCTGATAAATCCTCCGGCGGTATGGGAGAGAAGGCGGCGCGCAACCAGCACAGCCAGTATCTCCTCCTGTGTAGCCGGCAGGCGGGGAAGATCGAAACCCTCCTCAGCGTAGTAGTAGCCCCTGTGCGAGTGGTCATAGTCTATGGGCGCCCGCAGCCGGTCGCGCAAGCGAATGATATCGCGCTGGGCGGTCTTGTGCGATATTTCAAATTGTGCTGCAAGATGGGATGCGTTGGGAAACCGCTTTTGCCTCAAACGGCCGTCGAACCAGATGAATCGCTCGAACTGCGGAAATACAGCCATGACTGCCGCCTCATCCGAATGGGCGCGCTCTCTTGCCGGTCCCGCCGCGCTTACCGGCTTCGGGTCTGTACCATGCTATGCTGCATCAAGATGAGCAAACCCGATTCGAGATCGGGTTGAATCGGTACGGTTGTAGGCAAATTCGTGTAAAACGGCTGTATGGCAGCGAGGAAAACAAACGCACAACAGGAGCCTTAGCGCACTCTTGGCGCACGTGTCAAGTATTTGTAAGCATGGGTCTTTATTCCTGCTCCTAGCTCGCCGCTACTCGCTTCCCGCTCCAATGGCGCGCGGCGATTTTGCAAGGGCGCAATCCGGCTGCGGCGGCTCCCCGTTCACCGCCCTCCGCTCCTAAAGCGGGGCGGAAGACGCCTGGCAGTATAGAAAATCCCCCAAGATACAAGAACGGTAATAAAGGCTACTGTGAATGCGAGGGATTGCCCGTGCCATAAACCGGCAAACCAACGCCTTAGCTCGTCTGCGAGCACATTTGCCGTTCCGCCGTAGAGTTCCAGACCCCGTAAGTACTGTTTGGAATCATCAGGCAAAATCGGATAAACAGATCCGCCTGCATCTTCGTAACCCAGGACGCTTGCCGAACGATCGAGAGCTAACTCATAAATCAGGACAGAACTGCCCAGACCGGCCAGCAGAATAATGCCGCTGACCAAATAAAGGAACGCTTGCAGATTTACGGTTCTCCATTTCATGATGTGAATGTATTTTCAGCAACCGGCTGATAAAGTCCTTTGATATGCCTGTGAAGTTCGGCTGTGTTCTTCATTCGCATACGGTCGCGGTCCTTCCCGATCTCCTCGAGTTCCTGCCATAGCACGAGCAGGCCGGGTTCGTCATGCCGCGCGCCTGCGCTCCAGGCCCGGATCAGACTGCGGTATATGTAGATCATCCTGCCGACCAGATCCACCGGGTATTCGCGTCCCTGGACTTTGAGCGTGTGAACCCCC
Organism: Syntrophobacteraceae bacterium; assembly: GCA_049509275.1. GTDB lineage: Bacteria > Desulfobacterota > Syntrophobacteria > Syntrophobacterales > Syntrophobacteraceae > SbD1. The sequence continues at coordinate 3,895 of JBELAB010000086.1, forward strand.
AGGTCCATGTACTTCCAGAATTCTTCCCCGGATACAACGAACGCTACGTTGGGATTTCGGCGGATACGTTCGTTGACGGACTCGATCTCTTCAGGTTTTGTCCCTCTTTGAGCAAGGACCTTACGCCTCTGCTCATCGGTCAGCATACACAGCCGAAAACAGCTTCCGGACCGGTCGGGCCATCCTTCGAATTCGATAATTTCGTTGCCGTCTTCATCCCGGCGCCTGCGCTGAATATAGGAATCGCTGATCAGCTCGTGAAACGAGCAGTTCCCTACCCCGCCCACGCAACGGTTGCCGTGGATCATGACTTCGGTGGGCACTCCGAGGGAGTCTGCGGCGTTTTTGAAGCCGGAAAGCTGTTCGACGGTTTTGATCTCGGTGCTTGCTACTACCTGGGTAGCGCCGTAGCCGGCGTACTCGGCTATCTGCTCCCGCGTCCGGATATTACACCCCACACTGGCGTGGATCACCAGTTCGGGGAAGTTGTCGCGAGCCATCTGCATGACGAACGGGGTCTTCACTATTATGCCCTCGGCCCCCCATGAGGCATATTTCGCGATTTTTCCCAGAACCACCATTGCCTTGTCTCGAGGGACCTCCGCGTTGAGGGCAATTCGCACCTTCCCGCCGAATCGGCCGGCGATCCCGACAGCTTCCCGAATCTTTGAATCCTCGAGCTCCCAGGCGCTTTTCCTGCGGCTAAATCCCTTGCATCCCACGTAGACGGCATCGGCGCCCTTCTCGAAAACGGCTTCCACCATTTCAAGGCTTCCGCCGGGCGCCAGCAATTCGTTCACGAATGTCTCCTTACCGGAAAGACTTTAAAAGGATTTTGTCAGGTTTTCCGCCCCCGCCCCAGAACGGGAAATCCCTTTCCCCCGGGGCAAGAAATTGGAACAGAAACCTTGCACGGGGCGTACGGTGTAGATGATACTTTTCACTCTGGCGTCCTCAAGACACTTCAGCGGCATTCACATCAATGCTGTGACGCCCTTTTTGCTAAGCTCTGAGATTTAGTTTGTCAACTCTCACAATTAGCAAGCTCAATTAACAAGCAAAAGAGATCGTCCCCGGAGATTCAGCAGGGTGATGAAAAAGGATATGAACTCATCGACCTTGTCGCCGGCTCAGACGCTGCCGTGTTCAAACGGGACGGCCAAAGAACTGGTCGCCAATGCTGTTCACAGGCAGAGTCATCGGCGAAAGGACCCTTTTGTGGTATCCAACTGCTCCGCTTACTCCCCTACCCTTCTCGAGAGCGAGATTTTCGGCGAGAAAAAGGCGCATTCACCGGTGCAGCCCATCAGAAAAAGGGGCCGAATCGAGCGTGCTCGCGGCGGAACGCTTTTTCCGGACGAAATTGGGGAGACAGTTCCTTCCGTGCAGATGTTCCTGATGCGGTTTCTCCAGGGTCACTGTTATATAGAGAGAAATCGGGCTGCATATCGGCGGCCTGATGAATATTAAGAAATGGGTTGCGTAAATTACTGCAGATCTATATCGTCAGCCGTGAAACACCCGTGTAACAGTCGCAATTTTACGATCTCAGTGCTACTCGTACCTCATCCTGCTCCTTGCTCATCCTGACCGTCCCACTCCCTTCATGCCCAGAGTGCCTGCGCCCTGGGAAGGCGTCTTGTTTTCAGCCCCCGTAGGGGCCAATTTGTCGGTCCTTTCTCACCGGGACAAATCACGCGAGCCAGGCCGGTTGCTAAACCAGGTGGTGGCACTGAGGAAACCCCATCGCTTCTCGAGCTAAGAAACAGAGGTCACCGCGAACAAGGGAGGTAAGAGATGCCGGAAAAGCGAGATATCGAAATAAAAAGCCGGGCCGATACCATAGGCTTGATGGATATGAATGTAAGGCCCTACCCGGTGACCCCGCCGCCTTCATACGAGGAGGTAAAACAGATATATGAGGGAAGGAAGGCGCTGGAGTTCTGTGATTGGGCTGAAGAGAACCTGAGGTTCGAAAAAAGATATGCAAAGGATGAGGCCCTGACAGGATACAGGATTCTGGACATCGGTCTGTGGAGGCTTGGCCACAAATTTTGTGCCTCTCTGTATGGCGAAGCCGGGGCCGAGGTCGTTTCGATAGAACCGCCCGAGGGCGATCCTTTGCGGAAGCTGACACCTTTCGGCCGCGAAGAGTACCTTCTCCAAAACAAGGAGAGCGGCGAAAAGTGCGGTATGGAGTTCGTCAACGAAACGGTGAACACCTACTGCGTAACCCTTGATGTAGAGACAAAGGAAGGGCGGGAACTTTTCAAGAAAATGGCAATGAACGTCGATGTCCTGATCGACGGGATGCCCCCCGGTTACATGGACGGGCTGGGCATCGGGTACAGGCAGCTCAAGGAAGCCAACCCCAGAATGGTCTACGTCTGGATCGGCATGCTCGGCCAGTGGGGTCCCTGGAAGGACAAACAATCGAAGTTCGGCCAGTGGATGATCGAGCCCTTCGCGAGCGCCGCGAACTCCTGGATTCACAACACCGGATTGCCCCAGGACCTGCTCCCCAGGGGCAAGGGGGGCGACCCCACCCGCGCAGGCATTTGGCTTGCCGATTATGTTGCCGGGGCTCAGGCTTTCCTCAACTCCATTGCGGCTCTATATTGGAGAGACGAATTAGGCGGCAGCGGTCAGATGATCGAGGTCACCGGCGCCGAAGCTTTGATGGATATTCTCGACTTCGACATTACCTGGTATGGTTTCAATGCAAGTATAAAGGCCCGTACCGGCGGCTGGGATGCATGCCTCAACCAGTATGCCTGGAACCCGTGTAAAGACGGCTACATGATGATCGGGGGCCAGACCGACAAGCTCTGGTATAATATCGGTTTTTGCCTCGAACGTGATGACCCCCAGTTCGGCCGGCTGATCCACGAAGATCCCCTCCTCAAGGAAATGGCAGCCAGAAACGCCCTGCACTCCCTTATCAAGACCTACACCCTGACCGCCCGGTGGCTGAGAGATACCAACCGGGTGGAAGCGGAAACCAAGCTGCTCGAATACCAGGTTGCGGCCGGGCCGGTCCTCTCCATAGACGAGGTCTGCGAGTTCCCCCACTTCAAGTATCGGCCCTGGGTATACGTACATGAGACCGATTACGGCCCGCTGCTGATCGCTTCGAGCCCGGCATCCTACCAGACTCGCGCTCCTTTCCGGTGCAAGTGGATGGGCAGGGATATCGGCTACGACAACTACGAAATCTATTTGAAATGGACTGGAATGGGCCAGACCGCAGTGAATGCACTGAAACACAAGGGGGTGATATAAAATGGTGCAAGACCCAAGAGTAACACGCATGGAAGACCTGCCGGGCCCCAAGAGCAAAGGTGAAATGGACGAGTTCAAGATGCCCTACGAGGAGTACTGCAAGAAGCTCTTCGATGTCGGCAATGAACACACCAAACCCAAGCCTCTTAACGGGATTCGGTGGCTGAGCTGCACCATGTATATCTTCACGCCGCACGCTGTGGCCAACCTGGCCGAGCTGGGGGCCGAGGTCATCAAGCTTGAGATACCGAGGATGGGTGAACCCATGCGGCACACCTCTCCTTTTAACGAGGTCTATCTCTATCCGTTGCACGATATGCGCCCCATGACCGGCACCGGCCTTGGGTACACAAACGCTAACCCCAACAAGTATTTTGTGACAATGGATTATCACGTCCCCGAGATGAGGGAGGTGTTCTACAGCCTGGTGAAAAAATCCGACGGGCTCACCGAGCTTTACCGGCCGGGCACTCTGGACAAGTGGAAAATGAGCTACCGCTACCTGAGTGAAATCAACCCCAGGTTCATTTACGTCTGGGGCGGCGGATTCGGCTATGGTCCCAAAGTATTCGGCGGTTCCTACGACATCCTGGGCCAGGCTCACTCCGGACTCGCCTCGATAACCGGCATGCACGAGTACATGGGCGGGCATTGTTCCAAATGCACCAACTGGGTCATTGACTGGCAATCGGGCAACCTTATAAGCTGCTCCATTATGGCGGCCATCCACCATCGCAGAAAGACCGGGCTGGGCGCCATGATAGAATTCTCCCAGGTGCAGGTCCCGACCAGGATGCTGGGCCATACCACGACGATGTACGGCAAGTTCGGCATCGTGCGCCAGCGATGGGGCAACTGGGACACCCAACTGGCGGCGCACGGCATCATTTTGTGCGGCAAGTCCGATTTCCCGGATGCTGAAAATCCGCAGGACAAGTTCGATGCCAGATATGTCATGGTCAGCGCCTTCCAGGATGAGGACTTCAAGGAACTGTGCGCCATTACCGGCATGAAGGAACTCAACGAAAAGTACAAGGCTCACAGCGACCGGGTCGAAGGCGAAGCTCAAGTGGAGATTTACACCGCTCTGGAAAGATGGGCCGCAGACAAGAGCCGGTCCCAGGTCGCAAAAATCCTCTCCGATGCAGGTCTTTTGGCAGAACCCGTGCGCAACGACCGCGAAGTTTACGAGAGTCCGCACTACAGGGAAAGAGGCACTGTCCGGTGGATGGACGATCCGCTGTTCGGTGATTTGGTGGTCCATGGCGGCTACAGCACCGGGTTGATGGAAAAGTCACCCAGAAGGATTAACTGGCACTGGCGTCCGCTGGGTGCGGATAACAAGAAGGTCTACCGTGATTTGCTCGGTGTTCCGCTGACCAAGATTGAAGAATGGTATAAGAATGCCTACATCTAAGAGGAGCCGCCCGTGTGTGATATCATTTGGTGCAAGAAGGACAAAGGTGGAAAACCATGTGACACGATCAACTACCTGGACCCCTACTTCTTCTGGAACTGGGAAGGAAAGATCAACTGCGCCGAGTGCGGTACGGTCTATTACATCCACATGATTCAGGGCTTCATGTACATGGGGCCTGAGGAAAGACCCGGAGAAAAGCCTGACACCTCGCCCCTTTACGCCGACAAGCCTTATGACGGCTATGCCAACTACAGGCCGGGGGTCGAGGGCCGGACCAGGCCTTTCCAGTGTATCCCCAGGGCAAAATTGCTGGGAGTTGCCGACATGGTCAAGTTCAGCGTCCGGGGCCGGCCGGTGCGTGGATGGCGTCCGCAGCCACCCTCAGCGGGTTTGGCCGGAAGCCAGGGCTTCAACTGGGATATTCAGAAACTGTCGCCCGAAGTCTGGGAGGAGTATCAGAAGAAGCTGGCCAAAGGCGAAGTCAAGGACTGGTGACTATAAAAAGGAGTGCTGAATGTCACAACAGTTGACGCCTGAAGAATTCCTGGACACTGTTCTGATCCCGGAAAGGCAGAGTGACCATATATGCTGGCAGTGCAAACACTTGAAGCCGGTTCTCAAGGGCTCCAAGTTCCCGCCCGCAGACATTATCGGCTGGTGCAAGAAAATCCACTGGCCTCATTACTGGTGCGTGGCGGATTTCAACGTAGTGAAGAAGTGCTACGCTTATGACGCCAGAAAGAAGGCCTAGCATGGAGGAAAACGTCCGTGAAGAACTCGATGTCCTTAAGTGCATGCTGGGCAACTGGAAAAGAGGTTTTCTGAGTTGGGCTTCCCCCGAAGGGGATAACGATCATGTGCTCCTGGAGTTCACCGAGGAAATCCAGATGCACGTCTATCCCTATGTGAGGAGATTGTTTGAGACAAATTACCTCAGCCAGGTCGAGGTCCAAGAGTTCATGGACTATTGCTTCAGCCAGGTTGGGGATCTTCGCCGCCAGTTGAGCAAAGCGCAAAACGGCTAAAGCCGGAAGGAGGTTTAGTATGCCGGAGAAATGCCGCGTGGTGGTATGCGGCTTTGACCCTATGCTCGTAAAAGCATATGTGGCCGCCAACGCAAGAGCCTGTTGGTGGTACGTATCCGACGAGCTGTACGATGAGTTCAAGATGCAGCCGAAGATGAAGGTTCAAGGGAAGCTTCTTAAAGTTTATTCGGGTAAAACGGGTCAAGAGACAGCGGCCCCCAACGAACCATTTGAATGGGAATGCTCCAGGGAGTCGGGCCTTGTGGTCTTGCTCCCCGCTGATGTCATCAAGAATCACAAGCTCACGGAATTTCATTTCATCGAGCTGCAAATCGACAAGATTGACGGCAAAGACGTCTATCCGGGCCGGGAAAAGATAAGTAAGAAGTGGTGGCCGGATGACAGGCTGAAATTGGGCTATTCACTCGATTACATCGGATAGCCCGCAACGGCTCTCATAAGGTGAATTCCACTTTCCCCCGTGAAGGCAAAGAAATGGCAAAAAAAGCGATGGACGACGAACAGGAATCAAACCAGGAAGTAAAGCCGCTCATAGAGGATGAAGAACTGCCGGAGGAAGAACCGGCTCACCCCGGCTGGCTGGCAATTGGCGAGATTTTGAAAGTCGCCCATCCTGTCTTTGAAAACAGCAGGTTCCTTATCGGCTATCATCATTCCAGCAATGTGTATCTGCTCGCGGGTGATTACCTGGCCCTGGTGGACCCGGGGAATG
>JBELAB010000087.1:0-8895 GCA_049509275.1 Syntrophobacteraceae bacterium
GTGATAAACAAAGTCGATACGCTGAGAAACAAAGGCGAATTGCTGCCCCTGATCCAGGATTATCGGCAGCGGTATGATTTTAAGGCAGTAATTCCAATTTCCGCCCTGAAAGGGGAGGGGACGGAGGACATCCTGGCCGAGGTCCTTGCGCTTTTGCCTGAAGGACCGCAGTATTACCCCGGGGATTACATTACAGACCAGCCTGAACGCTTTGTTGTCTCAGAGCTGATTCGAGAAAAGATTTTTCACCTCGCTCACCAGGAGGTTCCATACGGAGTTGCTGTGATTATTGAAAAATTCAGCGAAATACCCGAAAAGCACCTCATAGAAATAGATGCGACAATCAATGTGGAGCGCGAGTCTCAGAAAGCCATCATAATAGGGAAGGGCGGGCAGATGCTCAAGGAGATCGGAAAACAGGCCCGAAGGGAAATAGAGACATTTCTGGGATGCCACATATACCTGGGTCTTTTTGTGCGCGTTCAGAAAAACTGGAGAAAAGACCCAAAAGCCCTGTTTGAATTCGGATACCGCCAGGGCCGCTGAGCGAATCTTACATACTCGTAAAATAACTCTGCTCGGGATGTATTATCACTCTTCTGTTTGGTTCCATGCCGATGCTCTGGGACCTCAGCCCGCTTTCTTCGGCCAGCAAATGCTGCAGCCTGCGCACACGGGAGTTTTGGGGCGAGAGTTCAACGGGGCGGTCGTGTACGCGAATGGCTTCAACGGCCGCCCGGGCCTCTGAGACCCCCCCAGCCTCATCTTCGTTCATCACATCTTCAGGTGCGGAAGGGAAAATCGAACGCAGGAAATTCTCCATCTGGGTTGTAGTGTTGCTCTTCAGAACATATCTGGGCGTTCCCCGCGCTTCGGCTTCTCGAATACTGCCAGGCTGCCGCTTCTCTTGGGATTTCAGGATGAGAATGAGGTCAGCCCTGTCGATGTCGGAAGCAATTACCGCCGGCACCCGAAGTTTCTCGATTACACGTTCGAGCCTTATCCGGCTCACTGCATAGGAGAATATCCTGATATTTTTGAGCCGCTGACGCCTGCGCGCCAGTTTGAGAACCGACCCGACCGCAATGGTCGCAGAAGCAGCCTTTTCGGCTGCCGGTTTGTGCACATCGATCGATTCAGCCCGGCTGAGCTTCACAAGACCGCTTTCCGTCCTGGTTCGGATTTCGGGGGACAGTGGGACCCCCCTCAAAAATCGGTCCACCACCTCGGCCACATTATCGTAGACAGCCAATTGGCCGCGCTGCTGGATTTCGATCATCACGTTGAAAGTTGGGGGCGCTTTGCGCTCGAGCACCGTCTTTTTAGTTCTGCGCCTTCGAGCCTCTTCATCGGAGAGGGTAACGGCCTGTATCCCGCCAACCAGGTCCATCAGGGTCGGATTTTGAAGAAGATTCTCAAGGGTCCTGCCGTGCGCAGTGGCGATGAGTTGCACGCCTCGTTCGGCAATCGTTCGCGCAGCGGTTGCTTCAGCTTCCGTCCCGATTTCATCTATTACGATGACTTCGGGCATGTGGTTCTCGACGGCCTCGATCATAACTGCATGCTGCTTGTGTGGCGAAGGCACCTGCATGCGGCGCGCACGGCCGACCCCGGGGTGCGGAATATCTCCGTCCCCGCCGATTTCATTTGAGGTATCGACAATGATTACCCTTTTGCCTAGATCGTCGGCCAATACGCGCGCCGCCTCCCGTAGAAGGGTGGTCTTTCCCACGCCGGGCGGACCTACCAGCAGCAGCGATTTGCCTGCTTCAACCACGTCCCGGACTATGTCCACGGTACCGAAGACCGCCCTTCCAAGCCGGCACGTGAGGCCGATAATAGACCCGGTCCTGCTCCTCATCGCGGATATCCTGTGCAGGGTGCGCTCGATTCCCGCCCGGTTGTCTTCGGAGAATTTGCCGATATGGGAAACAACGTAGGCTATATCGTCGCGTGTGACCTGCTCAGTGGAAAGATATTCGATCATATTGTCGAACCGCGCTTCCGGGTTTCTTCCAAGGTCGAGTACGATTTCAAAAAGAGAAGGCAGGTCCTGCCTGGACTCGACCCTTTCGCGAATGTGCGGAGGAAGCACCTCCAGGAGCAATTGAAGTTCGTCGGTTGAATTTGCAGTGTGATTCAATTTATTTTCTCCGTGTTCCAGTCAAATATTTTAGCAGAATCATTTGCACTACCTTAGACAACCAAAACTCCGGAGCCCTGCATCTTGTCCATTTTGAGGCATAGCAGCGCCTGGTTTGCTTCGCGCAGCGGAAAAATCCGGACCTCGGGCCTGATAGGAATTTCGGCGGCAATCCGAAGCAGTTCCATGCCGTCTTGGCGAGTATTCGCCGTTACGCTGCGGATGTTTTTTTCATAGAAAAGGTGCTTTTCGTAATCCATCTGCGGCACGGCGGACATATAGATGCCGGCAAGGGCCAAAGTGCCGCCTTTTTTTAAATTCTCGAGGGCTTTGGGGACCAACTCCCCGGCCGGTGCAAAAATGATCGCGCTGTCCGTCAGGGCCGGCATCTCTTCGGGTTTTTCACACACCCATTCTGCGCCCAGCCTTGCTGCCAGCTCTCTGTGTTTCTTTTCCCGCGTGCACACGTAAACTTTGCAGCCCATATGCAGGGCGATCTGAATCACGATATGGGCCGACGACCCGAACCCATATATCGCCAGGTTTTCACCGCTGCGCAGACCGCTGCGCTTCAGACTGCGGTATCCAATAATGCCTGCGCACAGCAGAGGCGGGGCCTGTTGGTCGGAAAAGACATCCGGGATCGGATATGCGAATTTCTCATTTACAACCGCAAACTCCGCGTACCCGCCGTGCTCATGATAGCCGGTAAACCGCGCGCTTTCGCACAGGTTTTCATGACCGGTCCGGCAGTAAACACATTCCCCGCACGTATGGCGCAGCCATGCTATGCCGATTCGTTGGCCGAGCGCAAATCGCTTTGATCCTTCCCCGAGCTGATCGACTATCCCCACGATCTGATGTCCCGGGATGACCGGATGTCCGGGGAAAGGCAACTCACATTCGACAACGTGAAGGTCCGTGCGGCAGACGCCGCAGGTCCTTACCCGGACCCTGACTTCTCCAGAGCCCGGAGAAGGATCGGGGAGCTCCATCCACTTAAGAGGAGCTGATTCAACAGGCGCGCATTGTTCAAGCACCATCGCTTTCATGATCTCCCCCTTCTGCAAGTAACTTTATTGCCGGTTGATTTGTTTTCGCAAATTCTTCATAATTGCCGGACCCAAGGACCGCAAGGGAGTTGAATTGCCAAGCGAAACCAATACTAAAACAACGCGGCCTCACAAAGCGCGATCTCTTATTCGGCTGGCGGCATGGGGGACCGCGGTTTTGGTTTTTTTAGCGTTGTCCGCGATTATTGTGCTGCACATACCTGCGATCCAGAAGGAAATCATACGAGGGGCCGTCATGCGGATAGAGGCCGCCACGAACTTCAGGGTACAAATCCGCTCCTATCGGTGGTGGTCCTTTTCAGGCATACATTTGATAGATGTAAAGGTCGAATCGCAAGGAAAACAGATCCTCGACTGCGGCAAAGTTCGCCTCAATTACAAGTTATCAATACGGCGGCCTTACATCATTGTTGAAGAAGTCTACCTTGAAAAGCCGTTTTTGCAACTCGAAAGAAGCGCCGACGGCAAATGGCTGGTCCCGGCCCCGTCTGAAGGAAAAGAGCAAATAAAGGAAGTCCCGGGCAGAGGTGAGCCATCTGGGCCATTATGGGCTTCAATTCAACTTCCCATGATCCAGATTGTTTCGGGCACTATTGAAGCCAGGCAACAGGGAAATACTATTCTTTCCATTAAAGATATTTCCGGGGCCGTTCATATCAGGGCAGTACCGGGAGCAGAAGGCACCAAAATTCAGGTTGATTTCGAAAATCTTCATGCCCAGGCACGGATCTGCGACTCCGTAGCATGGCCATTGGTGGTTCCGGAGTGTTCGATGGACAGGAGCTACAGGTCCGACAGGCATATGAGGATATAGTAAATAGAGGCGTGTCACTAAGAACACGGGTTGGTGCTGAGCAAAGCGGGGTTGACATCTTCCGGAAGCTTGATTTCGGTAAATAATGTGATTAGGAAAAAGGAGTTCTGCTATGAAAATGCATGAAGCACGCGTCATCGCCAAGCAATTGGGTATGAATTCTTTCGGGAAGAGCAAGGTTGAGCTTATAAAGGAGATTCAAAGAAAGCAGGGCAATTTCGATTGCTATGGGAGCGTTACGAACTATTGTGATCAGCTCAACTGCCTTTTTCGTTCATCCTGCCTCTCTGAAAAACACTAAAAAAGGAAGGGCGGCAGCTTGGGAACCTTTGCTATGCCTGACTCAGAAAAAGCCGTTTTCTTGCAGATCCAGAACAGCAAAAAACCGGACCAGATAATCAGCGTTATCATGAGCGATTCGGATGCTCATTTCAAGACTCTGGGCCTGAAAGGGTTTTTCGACTTGGACGAGATATGGATAGAACGCAACGAATTCCTCGTGTCAATGGAGGAATACGCGATGTTGTTGTCCTTTCTGCTCGAGACCATGTCGGAGGCACAGGACCTTAATCTTCCCTACAGCTACATGGAGGATTTCGACCATAAAGGCCAGCGATATTCGCTCGTCGTACGAGACGGCCACAGGGTCCTTAAAAAGAAAGGCCCGCTCTGAGGATTTGCCGGGGTAAAAGTGGACCTGGTCATGGAGGATGCCCTTAAGCCAAGAATCGGCCGGCAGGTTCTGGAAGAGGTTGTGCATCTATGAAGGCGGGGCGCACCTACCGGCGATTCTAATGCACTTTCAGATCTCCTGCCTCGATGGGGGCGAATCCTCTGCGAACCGTATTTTCCACTATGTTTCGAGAAATCATGAAGTACTGAAGATAGTCCGGGCCTCCAGCCTTGTACCCAAGACCTGACATCTTGAACCCGCCGAACGGATGGCGTCCCACAACGGCGCCCGTGCACCCCCTGTTTATATAAAGGTTCCCGGTCCTGAAACTCTCCCTGGCCTTGCGAATATTTGCGGGGCTTCTCGAAAACACTCCACCGGTCAACGCATATTGCGTCCCGTTTGCCACGCTAAGCGCTTCATCAAAGTCCTTGACTTTTATTACAGCAAGCACGGGCCCGAAAATTTCCTCCTGGGCCAGTCTGCTTTCAGGGTCCACGTCAGTAAAAATGGACAGGGGGACGAAATAACCGTTTTCGAGTTGGATTTTGCGTTCAAACAGCGGGAATCCGGCATATTTACCGATATCGATGTACTTCAACACTTTGTCGCGCGCGGCCGATTCTATGACCGCCCCAATGAAATTCCGGGGGAGTTCGACAGGTCCGATGTTGAGGCTCTGCGCCGCTGCTGTCAACCGCTCCACAAAGCGGTCATAGATGTCCTCGATAACTACCAGCCGGGAGCATGCAGAGCATTTCTGCCCCTGGTATCCGAAAGCCGACTGAAGCACATAAATGACAGCCTCGTCCAAATCGGCGTCCGAATCGAGGATAATGGCGTTCTTGCCGCCCATCTCAGCGATGACATTCTTGACAATTGAAGATCCTTTTTGGATTTCGTGCGCCTTTGCCAGAATATGAAGGCCCACGTCCCTGCTGCCCGTAAATGCGATCATAGCGACGTCGGGATGTCCTGTCAGAGCGTCTCCCATCGTGCCGCCGGGGCCGGGAACAAAATTGAAGACCCCCGCAGGCAACCCAGCCTCTTCGAAAATGGTGTTCAGCATATACCCCGTGACCGGTGACTGAGATGCCGGTTTATAGACTACTGTATTGCCGGTAACTATGGCAGCAGAACTCATCCCGGCTGAAATGGCCATCGGAAAGTTCCATGGAGCGATAACCGCCGCCACTCCGCGCGGTTCATAGAGCAAATGGCTCGTTTCACCCAACACGCAGCCCATCGTCATGTGACCGCTGTACCGGAGCATCTCCCGGCCGTAGTACTCCAGGTAATCGATTGCTTCGCAAACGTCCGCATCCGATTCGTTCCACGATTTGCCAACCTCAAAGACCTGAAGCGCCGCAAGTTCATAGCGCTTGAGCCGGGCCGAAGCCGCTGCTTTGAAAAGATATTGCGCTCTTTTTTCCGCCGAAACAGCCCGCCACAGCGGGAAAGCGGACTTTGCGGCCGCAATTGCCGATTCAGCTTCTTTAATACCTGCCGCAGAGATAACTCCCACTGTTTCATCGGCGCGATTGGGGTTCAAAGACGCAAACCGGGATGCGGTTTGAATTTTCTTGCCGCCTACCTGCAGGGGGACCTGTATCGGAAAGCTGTCGCGCGCTCTGTTTAAGGCATCGGCAAATCGAGCGCGATGCTCTGCGCGCGACCAGTCGAAAACGGGTTCTATCCTGTAAGGGCCGATGCCGCTTTGCTCGGCAGTTTTTTGCGGCTTTTCCCCCATTTTTTTCAGTCTGTCAGCGGGGTTGCTCAACAGGTCTTCTCTGGGCAGTTTTTGTGAAAAGGCCTGCATCAGAAATGATTCGTTGGCAGTGTTCTCGAGCAGCCTTCTGACCAGGTAGGACATCCCCTGCAACATCTTACCCACAGGGCAGTAAACGCGAACGTGCAAACCGGCTTTGCGAAGAGCGCTGCGAACCGGCTCACCCATTCCGTAGAGCACCTGAAATTCGAGGTCTTCGCCGGTTGCGCCAACTTCTTTGGCCGTCTCGACAACCGCCGCTATGGACCGAAGGTTATGAGATGCGCACGCGAGCTTTATGCGGCCCCTGTTTTGAAGAATGATCCCGGCCAGGCGCTCGAAATTGGCATCAGTTTCAGATTTGTCGGTGAACACGGGCGAAGGCCAGTTCTTCTGGCTCGCAACGATGAGTTCCTGGTCCCAATAAGCACCCTTGACCAGGCGGATGGTAAAACGCAAGCCGCGCTGAGAGGCCCAGTCAATCATCTGTTCGAGGTCTTTTTGGCTTTCGCGCAAATAAGCCTGAATGACAATCCCGGTATGCGGGTAGTAGCTGAACTCCGGCTCTTCCATAAGACTTCGATAGAGCGCAAGCGTCAGATCCTTTATCCGATGGCTTTCCATATCAAGGTATACGAAGGCGCCGGTCTGCATTGCCCTGCGCAGGACCGGACGCAAACGCTCCTTTGATTTCTCGATGGAGTCCCTGAAAGCGCAGGGGCTGATCTGTGAGTACATGGCGGAAGTCTTTATTGACACATTCACCCTCGGAGAACAACCCCAATCGAGGTCACCCGAGACTCCGCCAAGGGACGGCCATTTGCGCTGAGCGGCGTTCAGGAAGTCAAACAACTCAAGATAGCGCCCCAGATACACCTGAGCTTCATTTTCAGATACGACGGCCTCGCCCAGAAGATCTATCGAGAAGGCCATCTCTCTGGAGCGCAGTTTTTCAAGCACCGCCAGGCCGTCTTCCGGAGAACTCCCGGCAATGAACTGCCTGGCCACCCTGCCGATGTTTCTTGCGATTCCCCCGGCAATAATCCTGGAAGTCATCCAGGAGGGGGCAACGTATCTGATTCCCCAGTTCACCGCAGAAGGGAAGTTCAGGGCGGGATCGGAAAAATATTGCCGTATGTGACTAATTACTGAATCGACATCCTTAAGATAGGGAAACACATCGATGAAGCGAAACATCTGCACTTTAAATGCCTCGTTGTGCATGCACCATTCGAAAAGCTTGCCTAGCCAGTATTGCTTGCTGAAGATAGACCCCGATTCTTCCTCCATAAGATCGTAGAGGCGATATCCCGTTTCGCGAATCCTGCTTTCGATATCGGAACTCATGGGCATACTCCTGGCGGGAAAACCACGGATTTCACAAATATCACGGATTGGGGATTTGTCCTCATCTTATCCGTGATCATTCACTGCGCTGCGCTCCCCATCCGTGGGGAAATGCGGTGTTTACGGATTAACACTACATATCTCTTTTATGCCTCTCTTTTCGTCCCTCTTTTTTCCACCCGCTTTTTGGGTCCTTCTTTGGTCCTTTTTTAGTCGGCTTCCCGGCGCCCGGCGCTTCAAGATGGCGGGTCTGAACGATAAACGAGCCGGGAGCGGTGTTAGGGGAGGGCTGAACCCCCGGTTTGCGGGGGGGCGCGGCGAGTCTTTCCGCAAAGTCCTGGCGGACTTTTGGAAAGACGATAAATTCCGCTGGGATAGCTTCGACAAGATATAAATACGGTCCGGCGGCAAAAAACGATAGACCGCTTTGACAAGCTTCCCGAGCCAGTATTTCGATAGCAAGCGGTGTCTTTTCATCTCTTCGGGCGATCCGCAACGCAAGTTCGCGCTGGCCGCAAACCGGTACAAACCGGCGGCGGGTGCTTATTAAACCAATATTTTGGGTATGAACCAAATTCTTGGGCTTAAGGCCCAAATAAAGCCGCGCAGGGACATCAGAGGCAGCCGGATAAGCAGGCGGCGCAAATCCAGGACGAAGGCGCAACAGGGTCCCGTCGAGTGTGAACGGAAGCTCCATACCAAGCAGCGTAAGCTCCTGGATGGTGGATTGACGCACAAAGCGCAGAGAAAAATCTTCCTGCAGGGCCCAGTAGAAATCCTTCCAGGGCATGGTGCCCTCAGGGTCCCAGAAAAGACCGTGTTCGCCGGGCGAGCGCCAGGCAATGTAGTCGAGGGTTTTGGCGAGCGTTTTAGGTTGATGCTTCAGCATGACGGGGGCTCTGAGTTTTAGAGTGTGGAGTTTTGATTATAATATCTCCATTGAATAGTTCAATGGAGATCGGGGGTGTTTGAGTGCCCGGTGCAGTAGCGCGGCCCGGCAACGGCCCGGGGCAATTTGGGGGTCCGGCATTAGTTGACATAATATATATTATCAGACATAAATGAGAGAACATTCTT
>JBELAB010000088.1:0-8716 GCA_049509275.1 Syntrophobacteraceae bacterium
TGGGTGGCGGCGTAACGGAGGACGGAAGACGGAGAACGGAGGACGGAGGACGGAGCACAGAGGACGGAGGAGGGAGGACGGAAGCCCCTTCTCCGACATCCGTCTTCCGATATCCGTTTTCCGTCTTCCGACTTCCGTTCTCCGCCCTCCGTCCTCCGTTCGTCAATTGGGCAAAAATGGAGTTCATCTATTCCAATCCTGGCGAACAAAAAATCCCGGGCGAGACGGTCCAGCCTGCCGCCCATTTGCCGCTCAAGGATCAACCCCAGCAGCATAAAACCAAGGTCGCTGTAATTGGCTCTTTGGCCGGGAGCAGTATCCAGGGGCGTTTGCAGAATCATGGACGCAAGCGCGTTTGGTCTGGCTTCGGGGGGCAGTTTTATCAGTTCGAGATAAAAAGGTTGATAAGCGGGAAGGCCGGACGAGTGCGAAAGCAGGCTTCTTACCGTTATCCCCTCTTTGTCTGTGGGCACGGAACCTGGAAAAAACCGGGAAAGAGTATCGTCGAGGTTGAGTAATCCGCGTTCGACCGCAGCTATGCAAAGGGGAGCGGTAACCAGGGGCTTTGTCAAAGAAGCCAGGTCGAAGCGAGTGGATCGGTTCACAGCGACGCCGCCCGATTCAACGGTCCCCCACTGGCGCTCAAAATCGGGCGCCCGGCCCCTGGAAATGAGAAGCGAGGCCCCGGAAAAAGCGCCTCGGCCGATGGCGGCCTTTAATTCGCAATCCAGGCGCACTCCTGAATCAGCGGGCAACCGGGGCTTGGAGTATTTTAAGCACACGTTCATCGGTATCCAGCACAAAGGGCGCGCCGAACGGAATCACCTCATTGCGGCTGCCGTGGCCGAAGGGCAGGCCGTGTACGACTGGGAAGTCATATTCGCTAACATGATCCATCACCATCGTGCATACGTCATCGTTTTCGGCGCATCCGGTAAATTCCCCAAGCAGGATTGCGCCAAGCAGGGGCAGGATTGCGGCCAGCTTGAGGTGATTCATCATCCGGTCGAGCCTGTAGAGGGCTTCTGCGCAGTCTTCGATCAGGAGCAGCGCGCCTGTCATATCCGGTATATAGGGTGTTCCAAGCAGGTGGACAAGGCAGCTCAGGTTTCCTCCCAGCACACAGCCCCTTGCGGCGCCGGGCCTAAGCACCTGCTCCGGATCCAACCTCCATTCGTATGAAGCCTCTCCCGACAGGACCTTAAGGACGCTTTCGGCCTTTTGTGGTGCCTCGCTCATGCCGGTAAGGTTTGGACCGTGGAAAGTAGTCCAGCCGGCTTTGCTCATGAGTCCAAAATGCAAAAAAGTGATATCGCTGTGCCCGATGAAAAGTTTCGGGTTGGGGCGGAAGCTGGAAAACGGAATCTGGGCCAAAAGCCGCCCGCTGCCATATCCACCCCGTATGCAGATGATCGCTTCGATTTTGGGGTCCAGGACGGCTTCGGTCAAGTCCTGGAGGCGGTCCATGTCCGTTCCGGCAAGATAGCTCCACTTTTTGAAGATATTTTTGCCCGGAACTACCTCGTATCCGGCGTTGCGCAGGATCTGGACGCCCTTTTCATACAGATCGGCTTCGAAGGGGCTCGCCGGCGCCACGAGCGCAACCGAGCTTCCCGGGCCCAGGCGTTGATATTGTTGTCTATCGCTCATGTGAGGATCACGCGGGCTTCTTGTTCCGGTCGAAAATTATTCTCAGGCCCTTGAGGGTCAGGTACTCGTCCACTGCGTTGATCAGTGCGCACTCGCTTGCGATGAGCGGGGCCAGTCCGCCGGTTGCGATCACATATATTTCGCGGTTTACCTCTTTTTTTATCCTCGAGAGGATTCCCTCGACGAGGCCCGCATAGCCGTATACGATTCCCGCGTTCATCGAGGCAATAGTATTCTTGGCCAGTATGGAGGGCGGGCGGGCGAATATCTCAACTCTTGGGAGCTTGGAGGCCTTCTGGAAAAGCGCTTCGCACGAGATCATGATCCCGGGACTGATCACTCCGCCCATGTATTCCCCGCGCTCAGAAATATAATCGAAGGTTGTAGCCGTCCCGAAATCGACCACAATTACCGCGTCTTTGCGCTGCTCGTAGGCAGCCACGGCATTTACGATCCTGTCCGCGCCTACCTCCTTTGGATTGTCATAGAGGATCGGCATGCCCGTTTTGATTCCCGGCCCGACCACAAGAGCAGTGGTTCGAAAGTAGCTCTGGCAAAATCGCTCGGCAGAGTTCAAAACGGGCGGCACCACGCACGATATGATCACGTCCCTGACGCTGTCCAGGGGAATTCCATGGACCGCGAACAGGCTTCGAAGAGTTATTGCGTATTCGTCGATAGTCATGTTGACTTCCGTGCGAATACGCCAATCGCGCACCAGAGCGCAATCGTCGAACAGGCCCAGCACGGTGTTGGTATTGCCGATATCTATTGTGAGGAGCATAGAGCACTCCATCGGACGGTAAGCAGCCAGCAGAAGGTCCCGCGAGGTCTTTTGCCGGGATCAACTTCCGCGCTCATTGCCAGTTCTCTTTGCGGCCCCACAGACATCCCTGTCGCCTGCCATGTGCTTCTGGATGCATGAGGCCATTGAGTATGCGACTTGTTCCATAACTTCACGGTCGGCCCCTTCGACCATGACCCGAATCACGGGTTCGGTCCCCGAAGGGCGAATCACAATCCGGCCCTCCTCCCCAAGCAACTGTTCCATGGCCCGCTGGAGCTTCACTATTTCCGGGACCTGGTCTATAGGTTTTCTTACGCCGACGGGAACATTCAGCAGCTTTTGAGGGTAATGCTGCATAATCTTCTTGAGCTCGGACATCGGACGCCCTTCGCGAAGCATAACGGCAAGCAACTGGAGGGCCGAGAGGATGCCGTCGCCCGTGGTGCCGTGATCGAGAAAGACCAGGTGGCCGGACTGTTCGCCGCCGAGATTGTAACCGTTCTGGCGCATCTGTTCCACCACGTACCTGTCGCCCACCGGGGTCCTTATCAGGTTGCCGCCCAGCCCGCGCAGGGCCACCTCGAACCCCAGATTGCTCATGATTGTGGCCACAACGGTTTTATCTTTCAGCTTGTTGTGCTCGATATAATGCTTTGCGCAAACGGCCATCATCTGGTCGCCATCGAGTATTTCGCCCTGCTCATCGGCCATAATTATCCGGTCTGCATCCCCGTCAAGGGCAAAACCAGCGTTGGCGCCCTGCTCGCGAACAACCGAGGCCATATGCTCGGGGAAAAGAGCGCCGCAATCCCTGTTTATATTTTTTCCGTTGGGCCTGTCGCCTATAAGCACCACTTCGGCGCCCAGCTCTTCGAAAACCGTGGGCGCAACCCGGTACGCGGCCCCGTGCGCACAGTCGATTACGATTTTTAGCCCCTCCAGGGTAAGGTCTCGTGGAAAGGTGTTTTTCAGATAGACGATATAGCGCCCCTGAGCGTCGTCGATACGCCGCGCCCGGCCTATTTCGGATGCCGGCGGCTTGGGCAACCGTTCTATTTCGCCATTCAGGATAAGTTCTTCGATGTAATTCTCGGTCTCGTCGGGAAGTTTGAAACCGTCGCTTGCGAATATCTTGATGCCGTTATACTCGTACGGATTATGCGAGGCGGAAATGACTATGCCGGCATCGGCACGCATGCTGCTGGTAATGAATGCTATGCCCGGGGTAGGCAGAGGTCCGACCAGCAGCACGTCGACCCCCATCGAGCAGATCCCTGAAGTGATGGCGGTCTCGATCATGTAGCCGGAAAGGCGGGTATCTTTTCCAATGATGATCTTTGGCCGGCGGTGCTCCTTTTTGAAGATATACGCCGTGCTGAACCCGACTTTCATCGCCAGGTCCGTCGTCATTGGAAAGACATTTGCAACGCCGCGAATTCCATCGGTCCCGAAAAGCTTTCCCATACGCTCTCCATAACACTCAAAAAAAACGGCTTCAAGAGAAACCGCCCGCCTTTTGCAGTGATTTGTCAGCTTTCGGGAAAATAGCCTCTTTGAACAGCGTCCGCCAAGCCAACCGCTCCCCGATGAAAAGCAACGTCGTGCACCCTGAGGATATGGGCCCCGGCCGCAATACCAAAGGCATTCACCACGGCGGTCCCCAACTCCCTCTCATCTTCGGGCCGGCCAAGAACTTTACCGATAAATCTTTTGCGCGAGGCTGCGAGCATTATGGGGCGGTCCATACACGAAAAGCGATCGAGGTCCCTTATTATGTTGAGATTATGCGTAACGGTCTTGCCAAACCCTATGCCCGGATCGACTATTATTTGACTCCGCTCTATCCCGTTTTGGACGGCAAACATCATCCGCTGTTCCAGAAACGCTATTATCTCCGAGATAACGCTTTCATAAACGGGATTGACCTGCATTGTACGAGGGGCGCCAAGCATGTGCATCAGGATGACAGGCGCCCCCGATCCGGCGGCGACCCGGGCCATAGCGGGATCGAACCGCAGGGAACTCACGTCGTTGATTATGTCGGCGCCCGCTGCAAGCGACTGGAGCGCCACTTCGGACTTATTGGTGTCTATCGATATTGGGATGTCGCTGCTTTCACGCACCGCCCGGATGACTGGAATTACCCGCTCGAGTTCCACCGGCAAAGGGACCGGGTCCGATCCGGGTCTTGTCGATTCGCCTCCAACATCCAGGATGTCTGCGCCCGCCGAGATCAACTCAAATGCCCGGGCGAGCGCCCGCTCATGATCGGCGAACCGGCCCCCATCGGAAAAAGAATCGGGGGTTATGTTGAGAATACCCATGATGAGCGTGCGGCGGCCCAGCTCCAAGGCTTTGCCCCTAAGCTTCATGGTGTAAAGTTTCCGCCCGCATACTGCCAATCAACACTCCTTGTAGTTTTTAGTTTTGAGTTTTTAGTTCGGCTGGGTATGTCCCAGCCCTGCGCATCTCTCCCCAACTCAAAACTCCTCCCGATTTTGCAACATTTGGGAATGAATTTGAAGAAAATTCTCTCTTTCTTACGTGTTCCTAGATTTCGCTTTTTCTTCCAGCGCGCCGATACGCTTTTCCAATTCCGCCACTTCAAGCGACTTGCGAACACCTTCGGCTAAATCCATTACGGTCCTGGCCGCCGAAGGGGTGATTCCTTCGCGAAGCTTTGCCGTCAGAACCGAAAAGAGTTTTGGAAGGAATTAACAGCTTCCGGCTTGTCTTAAGTCAGCGGCATTGGGCCTGACCCCTGCCGAGCTATGAAAGTGGGAGATGCGCCCTAACCCGGGGATATTGCCTCAATTGGTACAACCTCGACCTCCATGCGGTCCTGTCCACGAATGATGGTGAGCCTCACCGGATTCCCGACTGGCCACTCTGCGAGGAACCTGTGGATGTGATCCACAGTGGTCACCTCATGCCCGTCTATTGCCACTATGAGATCGCCTTCTTTAATACCGCTGATAGAGGCAGGGCTCTTAGGCACTACGGCCATGACCTCGACACCATATTCTGCGGCCAGTTGATAAAAGCGCACCAGACGCCGTGCAAGCGGGCGCTGCTGGGCGGTTATCCCCAGGTGACCGCGTCTCACTCTTCCCAGCGTCAGCAGTTGAGACACTACCCATTTCGCCGTATCGGAAGGGATGGAGAATCCTATCCCTTGCGCCAAGGCAATGATGGCCGTGTTGAGGCCAACGACCCGTCCTCTGGAATCAACGAGTGGTCCCCCGGAATTTCCGGGATTGAGAGGCGCCGTATGCTGGATGATGTTCTCGATGAGCCTTCCATCTCCGCTCCTGAGGGCACGGCCCAGGGCGCTCACCACACCTGTCGAAACGGTTGACTGGAACCCGAATGGGTTGCCTATGGCTATCACGAGCTGCCCTACGCGCAGGGCCGAAGAGTCTCCGATCGCAACGTAAGGCAGGCTCGATCCGCCTGCCCTGATCAGCGCAAGGTCCGTAGCGGGGTCCGTGCCGATCAACTCAGCATCAAGGGTGGTTCCATCCTGGAGAGTCGCGGTCAAACGGTTTGTACCCTGAACGACATGATCGTTGGTTATGATGTAGCCATCCGGGGTGATGATCACCCCGGAGCCCGAGGCGACCTGCTCCGCTCTTCTCCCCGGCTGTCTCCTCTTTGCCGAGATGCCGACAACCGCGGGCCCTACGGCTTCAACTACCGTTATTACAGCCTGTGAATAGGCATCGAGAAGCTCGACATCCCGCCTGCCTTCTGCACTGACTTCACAGCGGCGGTGCTGTCCCTCAGCCTCTCCGTCCCCTTTTATCAGGGCCAAAGCCCCCTGCACGTCCTCCACTTCCATTTGTCCTCCCTCGCATATCGCATATCCCCGGCATGCGGGCCGACTTGTCCAATGTTCCCACTGTATTTCTTATGAATGGTTCGCCCAAAGTCAAGTGATCCAGGCCGAGGTCCGGCCACAGGTATGCAAATTGACCTTCAAGGGCCCAAAACCGCCCCTGTTTCAATCTTTCGGCTGCAAAGGCCTTTGTAATCTCATGCGCACACCCGCCTTGGAGATGGAATAGATACTGACGAAGGGCTCTGGCTTGAAACCGTCAATAGATGCAATATCAATGATTTTTCCGCCACCTTGATTCTTCCTAACAGCAGTGATTTCCGACCTTTTATTGTGAAGGGGTTAGACAAGAAACGCCGGGGGTCAACCCGGCGTTTCTTGAATTAAAAGCATCAATGTTTTACAAACGTTTCTACTCCGATTCGCCAAGGGCCAGTGCCATTAATAGAACGCCGCCATCGATCACAATCTCCGAACCTGTTGTATAACCGGAAGCTTCCGAAGCCAAGTAGACAGCAGCACCGGCAATATCATCGGGATAGCCGATACGGCGCATGGGTAATTGTTTTTCCAGTTTTTCCTTTGCCTTCTTGAGCTCCTCGGGGCTAAGATTCCACCAATGAGAATCCATCATCTTGGTGCTTATGGGGCCGGGCGCAATGGAGTTGACCTGGATGTTGAAAGGCGCCAATTCGGCTGCAAAAGCCTTTGTAATCATGCGCACACCCGCCTTGGAGATGGAATAAATACTGACGAAGGGCTCTGGCTTGAAACCGTCAATAGATGCAATATTAATGATTTTTCCGCCACCTTGATTTTTCATAATATTAGCCGCTGCCTGGCTTAAAAAGTAAGTTCCCTTTAAGTTCAGGTTCATAATGGTATCCCAAAGGCGTTCATCAGACTCAAGAACGGAACCCATAGCCGGGCTGGCGCCGGC
Organism: Syntrophobacteraceae bacterium; assembly: GCA_049509275.1. GTDB lineage: Bacteria > Desulfobacterota > Syntrophobacteria > Syntrophobacterales > Syntrophobacteraceae > SbD1. The sequence goes on from JBELAB010000088.1 coordinate 7,216, forward strand.
ATTATTGACTAAGATGTCAAGCCGGCCGTATCGTTCCATGACTCCACCGACGACTTTCTGAATTTCTTCCATTTTGCCAAGATGAGCGGGGAGGACAAGAGCTTCACCACCGAAAGCTCTAATTTCTGCGGCAGTGGATTCAAGGTCCTGGACCTTGCGGCTGGTGACAACGACTTTGGCGCCGGCTTTTGCAAAACCAAAGGCGATGCCTTGACCAATACCGCGACTGCCGCCGGTTACAAGGGCCACCTTGTTTTTTAAAGTAAAATTCAATAAATCAAACATAATTTGGAACCTCCATAATTTGAAACGTCTTTGTGAATCAGACTATTTCTATTGAATTGGTTTAACGCGTACATGGGATCGGGCCAAAGCAAGTACTTAAATTAACAGTCAAAAGATTGAAGGAAGGGGCGATTTTCGGTCTTATAAGGCCAATTTGAACGATAAAATGGACACTCTAAGCCCCCAGTTGGCCATCGGCAATACTCGTTCCCTTATATCCTTAAACCGTTTTGGCAATCGGTGATAACATGACCGGAAATCAGGGGATGCAAAATGCTTCAAATTTCGCTCGTATTTCCCGCTTTGTGATCCGCAAGGGCCTTTTGTGCAAGGCGGTCAAGTTTGCCGGTCAAGACGTCCTCTTCAATCTGGCTTTCCCATTGATCCGAATCGTAGTCTTGAAACCATTTGCGAAAAGCTGCAAGCTCGCTCGGAGCAAGTTTGCTGATTTCCCGTTCCAGTTTTTGAATTCTTGTCATGCGGCGTCCCCTTATGCGAAGTTGCCGTTGCAAAAGATGTAGCAAAAAGAGTCTACTTTCGCAATTAACTAATGCAAAAGCAATATGACGAACTCAACCGCGTCAAGCTCGAAGTGGACGCCTTGAACGGCCGGACAAAATACAGCATGATTTATGGGTAAAGGGCAGGTCTAGCCGGCATCTTCGGCGGAAAATCGCCGGAAATATAGTGAACTGCCGCGGATCAGGGCCGATCCCATTGTAAAATAGATCATCGCGACAACGTCTTTGGGGATGGGAAGGCGCCGGAGTGTAAAACCCATGAGCATCATAGTCAAAATGAGAAGATAGCTCCTCCAGCCCTGAAACGCGAAAAGACAAACCAGTTCGGGTTTGCCGCCGATGCGCTCAAGGTTTTTCCTGACAATTCGGGAAAACCCGAAAGAATAGACGATCAGGCCCAGTGCAAGGCTTAGCGCGCCCAGCACGAGGTTCAAAGGCCACGCTGAACGGTAAAACCAAAAACAGGCCACCGCCGTCAGCCCGCAACCCACCGTGAGCCACACCACTCCGGCAGCGAAAAACAGCCAGTGCCGGCGGACGGAGGGCTTGCAACTTTCAAAAGTCTTCTTCATCCAGCATGAGTCCGTATAGGTCATGGCGCGAAGGCCGCCAGGATAAGGAAGTTGACTCGGGATAAAATAATGCCTTCGGTATTATTGACAAGCAAAATACGTATAGTGCATTTTGCAGAATAG
>JBELAB010000089.1:0-8714 GCA_049509275.1 Syntrophobacteraceae bacterium
CGTAAACCGGATTCCGCCACCGTCGGGAAACGCTGAGAAACCTCTTGCAGCGCTGATCTTCGATGCTCACTATGACCCTTTCAGGGGCGCCATTGTTAGCTGCCGCGTCTTTGACGGCGCACTTAGGCCCGGAGACATCATCCGCCTCATGTTTAACGGAGCGACTCACAAGGTGGAAGAGGTGGGTGTGTTCCGCTTGAACAGGGAGTCCAGGGGAGAACTTTCGGCGGGTTCCGTGGGGTACGTGATTGCAGGGATAAAGTCCGTGGCCGATATCAGAATCGGCGATACGATAACGCTGGACTCCAATCCCGTTTCATCTTCACTTCCCGGATTCAAGAATATAAAGCCTGTGGTCTTTTCTTCTCTCTACCCCATATCTTCCGATGATTATCCATCCCTTCTGGATTCGCTCGAAAAGTACAAGCTCAATGACGCCGCACTGGTCTATCAGAAAGATACCTCCGTAGCCCTCGGCCAGGGATTCCGTTGCGGCTTTCTTGGGCTTCTTCACCTGGAGATTGTCCAGGAGCGGTTGGAACGTGAGTTCGATCAGTCCATTATCATGACGGCGCCGAGTGTTCAGTACCAGTTTACACTGCTCGATGGCACTACCCTCACCGTGGAAAATCCCCAATATTATCCGGACCCCACCGTTATCAAAAGTTCTGCGGAACCGTTTATACGTGCCGCGATTATCCTTCCCGAGCGCTACATGGGCGCGGTGATGAAATTGTGCCTGGAGCGCCGGGGAGCCAATCCAAGGATCACATATCCGACCCCGGCCCGTGTTGAAATCACCTTTGATATGCCTCTTGCCGAGGTCGTCTTCGACTTCTACGACAGGCTGAAGACGGTCACTCAAGGATACGGCTCATTTGACTACGAGCTGATCGAATACCGGCAGAGCGACCTGGTAAAGCTCGATATTCTGGTGAACTCAGAAAGGGTTGACGCCCTATCTATTATTGTGCACCGTGAACGTGCGAGGGAGTGGGGTGTGCAGGTCTGCGACCGTCTTAAGGAAGAAATACCCAGACACAGCTTCAAAATCGCCATTCAAGGCGCCATCGGGGGAAAGATAATCTCTCGTTCCACCATTTCGCCCTTCAGAAAAGATGTAACGGCCAAATGCTATGGCGGGGACATCACCCGGAAGCGCAAACTTCTTGAAAAACAGAAGAAAGGAAAGAAGAGGATGAAAATGGTGGGCTCCGTTATGATCCCTCAGAGCGCATTTGTTTCCGTTCTGAAAGCCAAAGATGAATAAAGAAAAACATCCCGGACTTTACATTCACATCCCATTCTGCCGCTCAAAGTGCCTCTATTGCGACTTTTACTCCGTTGCTTCCCGCGCTGCAATCCCGGCATGGCTCAAAGCCGTTCAAAGGGAAGTACTTCTGTACAAGGACAGGTTCCACGATTTTGACTCGCTCTATCTCGGGGGCGGCACCCCTGCAATTCTTGGTGAAAGAGAACTCGCCGAGCTGCTGGAGTGCCTCCATAAGCATTTTACCTTTTGTCCCGAATCGGAGATGACCATAGAAGCCAATCCCGACGGCCTGTCCAGAGATAAACTCAAAGCCATCGGAAGTCTGGGCATTAACCGCATCAGTCTTGGCGTTCAATCCCTTGACGACAGGGACCTCAAATACCTGGGCAGAAGCCACGATTCCAGGCAGGCGCTCAAATCGCTCGACATGGTCCGTTCCTGCGGGTTTGCCGATCTTGGAGCAGACCTTATGTACGGGCTGGAAACTCAGAGCATACAAGGATGGAGAAGGACGCTGGAGAAAATCCTTGAATTCAGGCCCGAACATATTTCATGTTACCAGTTGACCTTCGAGGAGAGCGCCCCGTTATGGAAGATGAAAGCGGCCGGCCGGGTTCGATCCATCGGAGAAAAGCTGGAAAGCGCGTTTTTCATTTGGACTTCCCGCTATCTCGATAAACACGCCTATCAACACTACGAAATATCCAACTTTGCCCGGGGTCCGGAATTCATGTGCCGTCATAACCGAAAATACTGGAGCCATATTCCTTACCTGGGTTTGGGTCCATCTGCCCATTCCTTCCGTGCCGGGACCAGATGGTGGAATGTTAGATCAATCAAGAAATACTGCCGGCTTCTTGCAGAGGGAAAGGCGCCGGTCGAGGCCTCCGAGGTCCTTTCCGAAGAGCAGTTCGACCTTGAAACCCTCGGCCTTGGCTTAAGGACAAGCGCCGGAGTAGATCTTCATGCACTCGGAGGCAGATTGATAATGGATGAGGCTTTGGCAGAGTTGCAGAAATCGGGTCTGGTAAAAGTGACAAGCGGGAGAATCCAGCCCTCCCGCAAGGGTTTTCTTGTGGCCGACAGCCTTCCGCTAATGCTTTTGATGCAATGACGGGCAGGATAAAACTGTGCCTGTGGTCAAATTAGCTCGGGTTGCTGCTGGCCCGGCTTGATGCGTTCGTTGGCAGCGGGCGGAAAATAGTACGGCCACCCGTATAACCGGTGGCCGTAATCTGACAATTTATAAATGGAAGTTTGCCGGCTAATTTGCGTTAGCACTGCCCGGCGCCGGGCTCACGGGGGTTTCGGCGTCATCCTGGCCGTCTCCGTCTGCAGGCGAAGCCGTAACCGGGCTTTCAACCGTGCGCGCGAATGCCTTGATGTTATAGGTCCGGGTTTTCACCGGAAGAGTAGCCAGAAGGCCGGGTTCAATCTCGTTTATGATCGCATCGACATCTTTTAGGTCCAGTGTCTCGCGGTCCAGCAGAGCTTGTGCGACCTTTGCGAGCAGACCGTTGTGTTCGGATAGAAGATTTCGGGCACGCAGATAATTCTCATCGACTATTCGCCGCACTTCCTCATCTATATTGAGTGCGGTCTGTTCACTGAAATCCCTCTGGTGGCCGAGATCGCGGCCAAGAAAAGGTTGTTCGTCGCGCCTGCCGAAAGTGACAGGCCCCATCTTTTCGCTCATTCCCCATTCGCAAACCATGCGCCGTGCGATCCCAGTCGCCCGCTCGATGTCATTGGCCGCCCCGGTGGTATTCATATTGAATGAAATCTCCTCGGCAACGCGGCCTCCCATGAGAATGGCTATACTGTCGAGCAGGAAGTCCTTTGGATAGGTGTGGCGGTCATCCTGGGGCAACTGCTGAGTAAGTCCGAGAGCACGTCCGCGCGGGATGATGGTGACCTTGTGCAGCGGGTCTGCTCCGGGAAGCAGCCTGGCCACCAGAGCGTGTCCCGCTTCATGATAGGCCGTGATGCTCTTTTCCTCGTCGCTCAATATCATGCTCTTTCTCTCGAGTCCCATCATGACCTTGTCCTTGGCTTCCTCGAAGTCAAGCATTGCGATGAGGTCCCTGTTTCTGCGGGCAGCCAAAAGTGCAGCCTCATTGACCAGGTTTTCCAGGTCGGCCCCGGAAAATCCCGGCGTACCCTTGGCCAGGGTCTGAATGTCCACATCGGGAGAAAGCGGTTTGGCTGCGCAATGGACTTTCAGGATGCCTTCCCTGCCCCTGATATCGGGCACCGGGACCACAACCTGCCTGTCGAATCTGCCAGGGCGAAGCAGGGCAGGGTCGAGAACGTCGGGCCTGTTGGTAGCGGCAATCAGAATCACGCCCTCGTTGGACTCAAAGCCGTCCATTTCTACCAGGAGCTGATTGAGAGTCTGTTCGCGCTCATCATGCCCTCCGCCGAGACCTGCGCCGCGATGCCTTCCCACAGCGTCGATCTCGTCGATAAAGATAATGCAGGGGGCATTTTTCTTGCCCTGAAGGAACAGGTCGCGCACACGCGATGCGCCTACGCCAACGAACATCTCGACAAAATCCGAGCCGCTTATCGAGAAAAACGGGACCCCTGCTTCACCCGCGATGGCCCGCGCAAGTAGAGTTTTGCCCGTACCGGGCGCGCCTACCAGCAGGACGCCTTTCGGGATTCTACCCCCGAGTTTGGTGAATTTCTTCGGGTCCCTTAGAAACTCGACTATTTCTTCTAATTCTTCCTTGGCTTCGTCCACTCCGGCCACATCATTGAAAAGCACCTTTTTGGAGCTTTCGTTAAGCAGGCGCGCGCGGCTCTTGCCGAAGCTCATCGCCTTTCCGCCCCCCATTTGCATTTGGCGCATGAAGAAAATCCATACGCCTACCAGAAGAAGCATCGGGAGCCAACTGACGAGCACGTTCATGTACCATGGGGGTTCATCCTCGGGTTTGGCCTGAATATTGACCCCTTTGTCCCGCAAAATCTTGATCATGTCGGAATCCCGTGGAACAAAGGTCTTGAACGTCTTGCCATCGACGAAAGTGCCGAACACATGATCGCCCTGGATGGTGACCTGCGAGACTTCGCCTTTCTGGACGGAAGCAAGGAATTGACTGTAAGTGGTCTCCAAGCTGGACCGCTGCGGCTGGTGAAACATATTGAAAAGAAGAATCACCATCAAGCTGATTACCAACCAGAGAGCCAGATTTTTATAAAATGGACTCAATTAGAAAGCCTTCCTGACCAACAATGTCAATGGGCGGTGGGACCGCCTGCCGACTTGGCCGCTGCCTTCGCGGTGGCCGCAGAGTGTGACGGCCGGCGTTTCGTCTGCATCCCAATAAGACGCCGGCTAAAAATTATCACTCATATTCGCATTTATGTCCAGTGACTCAAAGCAACGATTGAAAAAAAGGTCCTTTCTTTCAGGTCGAAAAATCCTTACGAGCTTTTGGAGAGCGCCCTCTTTTCGAGCGAGACGGATTGGAAAAGAAAGCTGAACGCCAAGGCGCCCAATATAACCAGACCCGCCGTAATAAGAAAACAGGCTCGAAAACCGAGTCTCCCGGCCACTTCTCCCATTATCAGCGAGCTTAACATCATGCCGGTATAGATGCAGGTATTATAACCGCCCATTGCAAATCCCCTGGAGTCCGGCGGGACCAGTTCGGAGATCAGCGCTCCTACAGACGTGAAGGCAATTCCCATGCAGATTCCCATCGTGAATGCGCTGATGAGAAACATCGCAAGCGAGGTGGAAAGGCCGATTCCGGCAGTGGAAGCGCCATACCCGAGAAGGCCCCATGCCACGAGGGTGCTCCTGTCCGGCACCCGGTCGCTCAGATATCCGAACGGGATGCGGCTAAGAGCGTTCACAAGCGCCTGGGTGCCGAAAATAATCCCGATTTTTCCTACTCCTATCCCCTGATCGCTTGCGTGAAGGGGCTGGAAAGTAATAAAGACCCCGAGTCCGAAGCAGCTAAAAAGAGTCACCAGCCAGCAGGCCAGAAGAGGGCGATTTCCAAGAAGCTCCCGAATTATCTTTCGGCGGGCCCTTTTCGGTGGTGTGTCCGGATGCGCCTGCCTTTGCTTCGGAAAAGAAAGCAAAGCGATCAGAAACACGATAAAGCCCAGGATTCCCGAGACCGTGAAAACCCATTGGTAGCCGAGCAAGTACGCGAAAAACCCCCCGATCGTCGGGCCAAGGCCCATTCCTCCGTACATGGCCATTGTGTACCAGCCGTAAGAACGCCCGAGGTGAGTCGAAGGTGAGAAGTCGGCAACAAAGGACATCATCGTGGGACCGAAGGATGCGAGTCCGATCCCTGCAAAGACGTATATAATCATTATTTGCGGGGAGCTACGGCTTAAGGCCAGCAGAAGCGAGCTGAGGGCCGAGATCAAAAGGCCTGCAAGGACCATCCGTTTTCGGCCAAGCAGATCGGACATGATTCCCAGGGGTATCGAAAAAACTCCGGCCGCGAGCATGAACAGGGAGCTTATTATTCCAATCTCGATGGTGCCGGCCCCGAGCGAACGCGCATACAACGGGAGGATCGGAACACGCATGTAAGCCCCGGTGTAGCAGCCCAAGCCGACGGCGCAGGAAATCAGGATCAATGTCCGGTATGATGGACCTAAGTTATCCAGGTTTTTTTCAGAATGCATCGATTCGATCAGGCCGATTGTTTCGCCCGAAATCTTCTGGGGTCTATTCCGTATTTTTCCACCTTGTACTGAATGATCCTTTTGGTGGTGCCGAGCAGGCGAGCGGCCTGGGACTGGTTTCCGCGCACATCCTTGAGGGCGTCGGTAATCAGGTCGCGCTCAAAGGCGCTGGTCAGCGCTTCCAGTTTTCCTCGGCTGACGTTCTGCATGCCTTCGGGCTTCATCTGCAGAGTTGGGGGCAGGTGCCAGGAGTCGATTGCGTTCTCCTGCGAGAGCAAAACCGCGCGTTCGATGCAGTTTTCCAGCTCGCGAACGTTGCCTGGCCAGTGGTAGGACATCAGCATGTCTATAGCGCTCGTGGTGATTCTTTTTATCTCTTTGGCGAACTCGCGGGCGTACTTCAGAACGAAATAGTCGGCCAGCAGCAGGATATCGGGTCCCCGCTCGCGTAGAGGCGGCAGATAGATGGGGAACACGTTCAGCCTGTAGAAGAGGTCCTGGCGAAAGGCGCCCTGGGAGATCTCCAAGTCCAGGTCCTTGTTCGATGCGGTTATAACCCGCACATCCACCTTAACGGTCCTCGATGAGCCGAGCGGCTGGAACTCCCTTTCCTGCAAAACGCGCAGCAGTTTTGCCTGAGCGATCGGCGAAAGCTCTCCCACTTCGTCGAGGAAAATGCTGCCGCCCTGCGACTCCTCGAATCGTCCGCGCCTCCGTGTTATAGCCCCGGTGAATGCGCCCCTTTCGTGGCCAAACAGCTCGCTCTCAAGGAGCGTGTCAGGCATTGCCGCGCAATTCACCTGTACCAGAGGCCCGCTCGCCCGGCGGCTGTTGTCGTGTATCGCCTTTGCCACCAGTTCCTTCCCGGTGCCGGTTTCACCGGTTATGAGCACAGTGGTGTTCGTGTCGGCAACCTGGTCGATCAGGCGAAGGACTTCCTGAATTACCTTGGAACGGCCGATTATGTTGGTGGTTGGACGCCTGGCTTCGGCAAGCATGCGCCTCAGGCGCCTGTTCTCCTCCTCGACCGCACGGAAATGGACCACCTTGCCAAGCAATTCAGCTACCGCGCTCAACGTATGGACTTCTTCGCCGATCTCTTCGACCTGGTGGGCCAGCTTGTCCGCAGAAAGAATGCCGACGCAGCGTCCCTGGTAGAAGATAGGGACGCACAAAAATGCCAGCTCGGCCCTGTTCAAAGATTTGCGCGCTCCGGTCCGGTCGAGGAAATGAGTCTCCTTGCCCAGGTTGGCTATTGCCATGGGACGTCCGGTCTGAGCAACCTTGCCGGTGATTCCTTCGCCCGGCCGGTAGCTGATCTGTCCGGTTTCCACATCGACCCCGCGGGCGACATCGAGCCATGCCTCACCGGTCTGCAAATCGAGAACGGAGATCATCCCGCGCTCCATTCCGAGGCGCGTGCTGAGAACGTCAAGAGTTTCCTGCAACTGGTCCTTGAGTTCGCTCGAGCGGCAAAGGACCCTGGCTATCTCGTGCAACGCTCTCAGTTCAATTAAAGTAAAATCGTCGGTCATCTTTAACCTCGCAAGACGGACTTAAGACATAGTATGTGATGATTTATTTTTGAATAAGGCAAGATTACGAATAACAAAGGTGAACAAAATTGTCACTAATTTAATGCTTGGTGCGGGCGAAGGGTGAAAGGTGAAGCGGGTTTTAGCTTCTTGCTCCTTGCTCCTTGCTCCTTGCTTCCCGCTTCCCTGCGAATCATATGTCCAAAATAATGAAGGTCTCCCATCCGCGCGGCGTGTGTTCCACTTTGAACCTGTGGAGGGTAACGGCTTTTACGTCAACGATCAGTTGGTGCCGCCCGGGGTCGATCTGCTCACCCCGGCAGGTTGCCTTTACAAAGTAAAGGCCATTTTCGTATCCGATATTTGCTTCATCGATTCGAAGAAGAAGCTGTTCGGCGTCTTTAAAGAAGATGATTTCCTGTAGCAGGTTAAAAAGCAGCATATCAACGGCATCGGAGCCGATCTCTATTTTGCGTTTTTCCCGGCGCTCGATTTTTTCAAGATCTGCGGCCATCACGTTCATCGTGGCTTCGGCAGCGGCTATGAACATCTCTTCGATTGTTTGCCCCCATGCTTCGAAGGCAACGTCGGCTGTGGCGATTTCATCAAGAAATTCAAACGGCATTTATCTCACCTCGCAGTCGTGCAGCCTGTTCTCTATTTTAGGGCGAAGCCTGTCCAGATTATGGCCGATGAAGACCAGTTCGGTCCGCTCCACGTTAAATTCCTCGAAATCGGCCCGCCCGGCGACGTAATTGAAGAGGCGGCCCCCATCTTCGAAGCGCACGAAACCCTTGGCGCGAATCAGCTCCTCCGGAAGTTCGCGAACGAGTCCGTCGAATTTTCCGCTGTCGATTGTCTTCCCGGTGGTCCAGGAAAATGAATGCAGCGGGCGGCCTGTCGAGATACTACTCCTGCCGCCACCGAAGGTAGCGGCGAGTCTGGTGTCGTCAATTCCGGCCGGCGGTCCCGGTTCCCAAGCCCCGCCGTGCGAAGGCGCCCGCCTCGCAGAGCGTGGAGATCTCGGCTGCGGTCCCACCGCCGGTTCCCAAGCCCGGGAAGTCTGCCCGAAGAGCAGGTTCGTATCGACGCCGCAGTTCACGGTCCTTAGCAATACCGCACGCTCATTGTACTTTCTGACCTGGACTTCAACGGTTTCGGCCTCGGCCGGCCTTACGAGGTCCACTTTGTTTATCAGGATGATGTCGGCTGAAGCAATCTGAGTCCTCGATGTGTACCCGACATGG
>JBELAB010000009.1:0-18418 GCA_049509275.1 Syntrophobacteraceae bacterium
ATTCTCCTCGTGATGAACTTTCTCAAATTTGAGCCAATCTTTGTCCGGTTCTTCCGGTTCTTCTTCGTCCAGCCTATCATCTTACGGTCCTTTGTCTTTCAGCTTACGGTTCATCGCTTACACCTCGTTACGTGGCGTACTTTTTACCTAAATAATGCGCAAACTTGGCCACCGACAGCTCCCAAAGAGCCTCTGGAAATCAGATGCGATCCGAAAAAACGCCTGGGACGAGCAGAGTACATAAATCATACGATCAGTTGAAGTTGGCATACTCCAAAATGGCCCTCAGCAACGACGCACTGTGCCCAAGCTGCACATAGGCTTCCTCTTTGGTCAGCGTACGACTTTCCCTTTCAAGCTGATAGCCCAATTTCATTGAAAGGTTCGCTATCCGTGCTATCTCCTTCACCAGGTCGTCTTCAGACTTGATTTGTATGGGATAGATTTTGATCCGCTCCAGGTGGTCCATCACCTCATCATTGACGATACCGTCCATTGCCGTGTGATGCTGCCGGTTGAACGAATTATAGAGGGTGTTGTGAAGCGGCATGGAAAGGTCGCCGACATAGTGAGCGCAGTAGGCGAGATGGTATTCTCCGTATTTCCCTTTCGCCTTAGCTGATTTGTAATCCCTCAAAGAAGCGACGATAGCTCCGTAAAGATGACCATTCTTGTCTGTCGGATCATTGTATCGGGCAACCTGGTCCAGAACCATCTTAGGGGTCACAACGGTATCGGGCGGATTGTTCGTGTAGTGGTTATGGCCTTCCTTATCCCCCGCCTTGACTTTGGCGATGTCCGGGCCTGCTGCATTGTACCATTTCTGGTATCCGGCAGCTTTGGCAATGGCCAGGTGGGTTTCATCGTGCCAGGCCTGGGAGAGGTTTGGGAAACTGAGGAACAGAAAGATCACCAGTGCGACTGTTTTGAAGATTCTCTTTTTCATAAGCATGGTTGTTCCTGGATGCGATTAGGCTACTTCACCTTAACCTGTTGGGGATCCTTCACAATGATCTCTGGGCGGCCCTGGTAGAGATCTATCATCACGGTTACGCAGATCGCCTTACCGTAGTATAGTTCTTCAGGCGGTTTCTCGAACTTGCCCCTGTCAGACCCCCCAATATAAGCAGTGAATACGTGGTTTGGAGATGGTTTATCGAGGTTCAGTAAAGTACACTTACTTTTGGCGTCATAATGAGCACTGGCAACAGTGCCGCATACGTTCTTCTGCCGGCCGATGAATTTGGCGGCGTCTTCGGGGGTGATGGTATCCTGGGAGTAAGCGATGGAGACTAACCCGACCAGTAACGCCATTATGAGCAGTAATTTGAATCTTTTCATTTTTGGCTCGTCCGATTGGGGGGCCATCAATGCCACGGGGCAAAGCATGTGAACCTGGTGCAAATTCATATTACAGTAACATTGCGGTTTTGCAAGATATTCTTGGATAGTGGATCAAGGTGCAAGCGCAAATTGACTTGGGTTTCGGGTATGGGTTGAGCGGAGATGGTTGACAGTGGGGCATGCTTGTCATGGTGGCCATTGGGCGCCGTCACCGGCATATGGGTTCGGCAGTGTCAAAATTAAACTTTACCTCGGCCAATAAAAAAGGGGCCAACCTCATCGGCTAACCCCCTGGTTTAACTGGCGGGGTGGAAGGGACTTGAACCCTCGGCCTCCGGCGTGACAGGCCGGCGTTATAACCAACTTAACTACCACCCCTATAAATTATCAAATAGGCGGAACAGGGCTCGAACCTGTGACCCCCGGCTTGTAAGGCCGATGCTCTCCCAGCTGAGCTACCCGCCCAAAATCGCCCCTGCCCCCCTTCACAAAAAGGGGAGGGACAGGCTCTTTGCCCCTTGCGTCCCAGGAACGCCCATTATCAGTGAATTTGACCGTAGATGTCAAATGGATTTAGGAATTCAGGAATTGTGAATTAAGGAATTTAGGGATTTAGGAATTAATTCCTCAATTCTCCAATTCGTTTTTAATCCCTGAATCCCTTAATTCTTGGCTATTCCCAGGTCTTGAGACCCCTGTCGATCTCGTTGAATCTTGGTTTTCCCTGCGCCTGCGGTTCAAATTCATGCTTCCCCGGCAGAGCGTAGAGACAGCTCGGGTCAATGCGTGCGAATCTCGTCTGCGGCCGGTTCCTTTGGCAGGATGACCGGAACGGCTGCTTCAGGCTCCTTGAACAGCTCCCGCTCTTCCACAGGCGCCAGCGCCAGCTTCAGCACGTCGTCCATGTGCCTCATCAGCTCGATATTTACCTCCTGGAGAATCTTTTCCGGAATCTCCTTGAGGTCCTTGGCGTTTTCCTCCGGAATCAGGACGGTCTTGATGAGCGCCCGGTGCGCGGCAAGGATTTTTTCCTTGAGCCCGCCGATGGGCAGGACACGGCCCCTTAGAGTGATCTCGCCCGTCATGGCGACGTCGCTTCTCACGGGGATTCTGCTGAGAGCGGACACAATCGAGGTAGCCATCGTAATGCCGGCGGACGGGCCGTCTTTTGGGATGGCCCCTTCAGGGACATGAACGTGGATATCCAAGTTCTGGTGGAAATCGGGGTCGAGTCCAAGCTGTTTTGCGCGTGACCTGACATAGCTCAGGGCCGCCTGCGCCGACTCCTGCATGACTTCGCCAAGTTTTCCGGTGATCGTCACCTTGCCCTTGCCGGGCATGATCGCGGTTTCGATCCCGAGAATGTCGCCTCCGAATTCCGTCCAGGCGAGCCCCATCGCAAGGCCTATCTCGTCTTTTTCCTCGGCGCGTCCGTAGTGGAATTTCGGGATCCCGAGAAATTCCTGGATATGGTTTTCGTTGAGCTCCACCCTGGTTTGATGACCGTTGCGCACCACTTCCTTGGCCACCTTGCGGCACACTGCGCCGATTTCGCGCTCGAGGTTGCGCACTCCGGCTTCCTTGGTGTAATGGCGGATTATGTAGAACAAAATTTCATCGCTGAAGGCGATGTTGTCCTCGGTTATGCCGTTTGCCTTCGACTGCTTTTTGATCAGGAAGTTTCTGGCTATGTTGAGCTTTTCGAATTCAGTGTAGCCTGCAAGCTGGATAATTTCCATCCTGTCGCGAAGCGGGGGGGGAATGGAATGCAGAGTGTTGGCCGTAGTTATGAAAAAGACCTCCGAGAGATCATAGTCCAGATCGAGATAATGGTCGTTGAAGGCAAAATTTTGCTCGGGATCGAGCACTTCAAGCAGCGCCGCCGAAGGATCGCCTCGGAAATCCATGCTCATCTTGTCGACTTCATCGAGGCAGAATACGGGATTATTGCTCTTGACCTTCTTCAGGCACTGGACGATCTTGCCCGGCATCGCCCCGATGTAAGTACGCCTGTGGCCGCGGATTTCAGCCTCATCGCGCACACCGCCAAGCGAGAGCCGGATGAAGTTGCGATTCATAGACCTTGCAATCGAGCGCGCAAGGGAAGTTTTGCCGACACCCGGGGGCCCGACAAAGCAAAGGATGGGACCTTTTATCTTCTTTACGAGCGCCTGCACGGCGAGGTACTCGATGATGCGCTCCTTCGGTTTCTCCAGGCCGTAATGGTCTTCGTCCAGTATCCGGGCGGCTTCGTCTATATCGATCTTGTCCCTGGTTCTTTCATACCAGGGAAGCGAAAGTATCCAGTCGATGTAGTTGCGCACCACCGTCGCCTCGGCGCTCATCGGAGACATCATCTTGAGTTTCTTTAACTCGGCGCGGACCTTGGCAGCCGCTTCCTGGGAAAGTCTCTTTCTCTTTATGCGTTTTTCAAGGTCTTCGAGTTCGGACTTGAAATCGTCCTTTTCACCGATCTCCTTTTGTATGGCGCGCATCTGTTCGTTGAGGTAGTACTCGCGCTGGGTCTTTTCCATCTGTTTTTTGACCCGCCCCTTGATGCGCTCCTCTGTCTCGATGATCTCGATTTCCGACCTGATGTGCCCAAAGAGCCTCTCCATCCGCTGCAAAGCGTTCAGGGTCTCGAGCAGCTTCTGCTTGGTCTCGAGTTTGAAAGGCATGTAGGAAGCAACAGTATCGGCAAGCCGGGAAGCACTGTCGATCCCGGCAACCGTGTCCAAGATCTCCTGGGTGATCTTCTTGTTGTGCTTTGAATAATTCTCAAAGGAGGACCTCACCCCTCGTATGAGAGCTTCGATTTCGACGGATTTTTCCTCCGTTTCCTCGATTGCTTCAAGTTGCGCCATGAAATGCTCGGGATGAGGAACAAAGCTGATTATCCTGGCGCGGTAATCGCCTTCCACCAGTACCTTGACAGTGCCGTCAGGCAGGCGAAGTATTTGCAGAATGTTTGCCACCGTGCCCATGCGGTAGATGTCGCCTTCGCCGGGTGTGTCTGTTTTGGCCTTTGTCTGGGCAGCGAGAAAAATTTTCTTATCGGCCCCCATGGCCTTCTCAAGGGCGTTGACCGACTTGTCACGCCCCACGAAAAGGGGGACCACCATCGAGGGAAATACTACGATGTCCCTGAGCGGCAGAAGAGGCATAGTGAAAATATTGTTTTGCTGACCGTCTTTTGTACGCGTTAGTTTGAACATTTTGCCTTTCACTTCCTGCAGTGTTCGAATTGTCCGAATGAGCCGGCATTCGCTGAGGTCTCATGGAGCGTTTGCGCATGGGACATAAGCTGTCCCGACGCGAGATGGCAAATCGGAAAATTCTTTTATCAGGGCGGCCAATCGGAGCCCTTTTGCCTCCGGTAAACCAATCCCCTTTAAAAGGATCAGGCTGATTCCTGGTCCTGGCCCCGGTAGACGAACAAAGGCTGCGCGTTCTTGGTCACCACGTCCTCGTTTATGATGCACTCCTGAATCTCGGGGTGAGACGGCAGATCGTACATGATGTCGAGCATGATGTTTTCCATGATGGACCTAAGACCACGCGCCCCGGACTTGCGCCTTATGGCCTCCTTGGAGATCGACCTCAAGACCCCGTCGTTGAAGCGCAACCGCACGTTTTCCAGCTCGAACAGCTTCTTGTACTGCTTGATCAGGGCGTTCTTGGGCTCGGTGAGAATACTGACCAGTTCGTCTTCGGTAAGTTCGCTCAGGGTCGCTATAACCGGCAGGCGGCCGACAAATTCCGGAATCATCCCGAACCTGAGCAGGTCTTCGGGCTGCACATGCCGCAGCACTTCCCCGATGCTCTTTTCTTCCCTGCCCCGAATTTCGGCGCCAAATCCCATGCCCTTCACCCCGATTCGGGCGCGGATGATGCTTTCCAGGTAGTTGAAAGCCCCGCCGCAGATAAAAAGTATGTTCGTAGTGTCGATCTTTATGAACTCCTGCTGCGGATGTTTGCGACCACCCTTGGGGGGCACGTTTGCCACGGTGCCTTCCAGGATTTTCAAAAGCGCCTGCTGCACGCCCTCCCCCGAGACGTCGCGCGTGATTGAGGGGCTGTCGGATTTTTTTGCAATTTTGTCTATTTCATCGATGTAGACTATTCCCCTGGACGCCTTCTCGATATCGTAGTCGGCTGCCTGGATCAGGCTTACCAGTATATTTTCCACGTCTTCGCCAACGTAGCCGGCCTCGGTGAGTGTAGTTGCATCGGCTATCGTAAAGGGCACGTTCAGAATGCGTGCAAGGGTCTGCGCAAGAAGAGTCTTTCCCGAACCGGTCGGCCCGATCATCAGGATGTTGCTCTTCTGAAGCTCGACGTCGTTTTTATCGACTTTTAGCTCAATGCGTTTGTAATGGTTGTGAACGGCCACCGAGAGGACTTTTTTGGCCCTATCCTGCCCGATTACGTACTGGTCCAGAACACCCTTGATTCCGGCGGGCTTGGGAATCTGCGTGGCCCGTGCCGCGCCTTCCCTTTCGTATTCCTCGGCGATGATGTCGTTGCAGAGCTCCACGCATTCATCGCAGATATAAACCGTAGGACCGGCAATCAGTTTTTTAACTTCATCCTGGCTTTTTCCGCAAAAAGAACACCTAAGCTCGCCACCTCGGTCGTCACGTTTTCTACCAGCCATCAAGATTCCTCCTCAAACCCGCACTTTCCTCACGATACTATTTCTTAAAAACAATATCGGGTTAATCCTCGCATATTGTAAATCAAATTTTAGTCCCGGAAGCAGCGAGCTGGACAATTATAACAACCGGAACGAAATTAAGCTACTCCAAATTGCGCTCTGTAAGGACCAGAGCCGCCCGGCTCAATCACTCGCCACTTCAGGCGACGCAGAGCAAAAAGTCTGCCTTCGGGGCAAAGAGGTAACCCGGCCGGGGGAAAAGGTCAATAGGAGCGGGAAGCGGGAAGTTTTTGCTCCCTGCTCCCCACTGTATCCCTATTTTTTGAACGGCAGGATAAGATAGAGCAAATTCCCGTTTGCCTGAGGCTCGCAGCCTACCATTCCGCCGTGAATCTCGACTACGTTTTTCACAAAATGAAGACCATGCCCCCTGCCACTCTCAGCACTGCCGCCCACCGCGCGAAAACCTTCCTCAAAGACTCGACTGCATTCTTCGCGGCTCAGAGGCTTGCCCGTCGTGAAGAAATTGAGCCGCACGCCCGGTTTATCTTCTCCGAAAGCGCCCTGTATGATCTGCCGGTTTAAAGAGAAAAGCCTTATCGTTTGCCCTAACTCGTCTTTTGATTGCCCGGTGTATTTGAGCGCATTCGAGAAAAAGTTATCAAACACCTGGGATATCAGTCCCTTATCGACAAAGAGCGTCACCTGCTCGTCAGGAACGTTTTCGATCCGGTCGTCAACCGTTATTCCTTTTGTTTCGAACTGGCCGGCGTACCGGTCGATAAGAGGCTTAATTATCTCCGTCCGGAAATTACAGGACTGCTTCCTGAGCACGTAGGTGCCTTTCTGAAAGTGGTCCTTGCGGAAAAGGGTCTCCAGAAACAGACTGGTGTGCTCGTAGTGTTTGCGAAGGGCGGAATACTCGGCCTGGAGTCCGCGGTTGGTTTCCCGGAGGGTTTCGCCTGCATTTTGCAAAGTCTGCGCCACGGCTTCGCAGACTGAGGGATGCTCGACAATTTCTCTGGTCAGATCTTCAATATTTTTGTAGTTTTCGATCATTTTCCTGAGCCGGATCAGGAACAGCTTGTAGTACATATTCGGTGTGATGACGTTGTGTTCAATATCGGATACAAGCTGATTTATGAACTTAATGTGATCGATATTCTGCTGGACCAGGAGCTTCTGGTGGAGATTGTATCCGATCCGGTTTGTGAATTTTTCAAGGAAAAACTGTTTGCGCTCATCAACTCTTTCTTTCGGAAGCACCTCAAAGAGGCCTAGAATAGAGTTCCGGCCGAAAAAAGGCAGCATATCCATAAGCGCGAGGTTGCCCCGAATGGGGAAAAACCAAGACTCTTCCGCCTCCACAGGGTTTTCGACCACTATCGCCCGATGATTCCCCCGCTCAGCGGGCGGGATGAGGCCCCGCCCGCTGGTGCAGACCAGCTCCAGTTGCGAGAGCTTTGGTTCGATGATATAGATTCTGCTGTCGAGGTTGAAGAACTCTTTGGGGACGCTTACGCCAATCTGGTAAAGGCTGTCGATCGTAGTGAATTCCTGGGCCAGATCGAAAAAAGTTGCAAACGCCTCTTCCTGCGAACGCTCAAAGTTGTAAAGCCTGTAGCTTTCCTTTTTTTCTCTCACCCTGAGGGCGATGCACTCTCCCAGTTCCCTGGGGGAAACACCGCCTCCCTGCAAGCAAATATCGCAGGAGGTTTGTTGCATCTCGCTCATAATCGCTCCACGACCTTGTCTATAAGAAAGCATAACTGGAAAGTTGGCGGATAGAAAACCTTACCAGTAGTGCCTTCCTCTCACAAGAAGTTTAAGTATTCGTCACCTAAACGTCACGTAGCCGGGGACAGCGATCAAGAATATCGGGCGTTTTTCTTTTTCGCGTTGAGGCCAATCTTTCATTTTTTTGACCAGGATAATTGTTGTGGTATAGTCGGAAACGCTTCCTCAACAGGTCCTCAATCGGCCGCAACATGCTGACACAGGGAAGAAAAGCTTATCACGACAAAGATGATCGCACGCTATACAGCCATTAAAATTGTTTGAAAAAATGACGGGCAGACTCGGCAATGAGGTATTTTGAGATGATCGTCAAGCGCGCTTCGTTCGAGGATGCAAAGGAAATCCTGGGTCTTCAGAAGCTCGCCTATGCGAGCGAGGCCGAGATTTACAATGACTACTCCATTTCGCCGTTGACACAGACTCTGGACCAGATACAAGCCGACTTCGAGAGCCGGCTCTTCTTGAAGGCCTCTGTTGATGGAAGCATCGTGGGTTCAGTCAGAGGGTCAATGGACCAGGGGACATGTCACATAGGAAGGCTCATGGTCCATCCGGACTTTCAGAATCGTGGCATTGGCGCCCGTCTGATGAAAGAAATAGAGAGATGTTTCCATGAGGCCGAGCGGTACGAGTTGTTCACCGGGCATCTCAGTGAGCGTAATCTTCGGCTTTATCACAAGCTGGGATATATACCCTTTGCGTTCGAGGCTGCCACGGCCAGTCTGACCTTCGTATTCATGGAGAAGCACCCTTGTATATCTATGAGGCGAACGTCTCATCCGTTGTTTTCGGATGGACATTAGCTCGGTTTACGCCTTGGCTTCATTATGATATTCCTAACAGGGTTGGCAAGGCGGGCTTGCCCAAAAGCGGCGGGCGGCAGCCCTTTTCAACCATCAGAGTATTGTTACGTCCCATAATGCTGCGGTGGAGCGTCAATGGAACCTTTCGACCTTTCCGATTTCAAAAAAGTCAACGCGCTCGTAATAGGCGATGTAATGCTCGACCGGTACCTGTGGGGACGGGTGAGCAGGATATCTCCTGAGGCCCCCGTTCCGGTGGTGAAAGTCGAAAACCGGACCTACCGTCTAGGAGGGGCCGCCAATGTAGCGGCCAACCTTGCCGCCCTTGGCTGCCGGGTGCGCCTTCTGGGAACTAAAGGAAATGATGACTGCGGGGAACGCCTTTCGCTGCTCCTGAGTGAAAACAGGATTGAAGATCATCTCATTACTCTTGCCCCGCCACGCCCCACTATTGTCAAGACGCGTGTTATGTCACAGGGCCAGCAACTCTTGAGGCTGGACGAGGAAGAAACCGGGACGATCCGTCCGGCAGAGGCAAGCATCCTGCTGGACCGAGTCCTGGAACTGATTGCGGAGGCGGGTGTGGTTATCCTCTCAGACTATGGCAAGGGGACCCTGGACGACGGCTCCTGCTCAACGATAATCAGGAGCGCTCGGAAGAGGCGCCTGCCAACCCTTGTAGACCCCAAAGGCAGAGATTGGACCAGGTACAACGGGGCAACCTGTATCACCCCCAACACGGCGGAGCTTGAACTGATTGCCGGCAAACAGTTTATTTCCGAAGAAACTTTTATGGATGCCGGCCGGGAGCTGATCATGAACCTGCAAATCGACAGGCTTCTGGTTACTCGCGGCCCTAAGGGCATGGCGCTCTTTACCCGCGATGAGGCGCCCCTTCTCATTGGAACCCAGGCCCGCGACGTCTTCGATGTTTCCGGGGCGGGCGATACCGTAATCGCCACTGTGGCTGCGGGAATAGCAACCGGGATGGGTTGGGCCCAATGCGCAGAATTAGCCAATATCGCCGCAGGGATCGTCGTGGGGAAGGTAGGGACAAATCCTATCCGGGCCGAAGAACTTGCCATCGCCCTGCGGCAGGGACACGACGGGACGCTTAGGAAAATCTGCGATAGGGCTTCAGCCAGATTAACGCTCGATGCATGGAGGGCCGATGGAAACAGCATTGTTTTTACCAACGGCTGTTTCGATATTCTTCATGCCGGCCATATACGGCTGCTCCATGCCGCCGCCGGTGAAGGACAGCGGCTCGTCGTCGGCCTGAACTCGGACAGTTCGGTAAGGCGCATCAAAGGCACGCATCGCCCCATATTGCCTGAGAATGACAGGGCCGCTCTGCTCGCTGCGCTTGGTTGCGTTGATATGGTGGTCATCTTCGAAGAAGATACCCCTTTGTCCCTGATAAAAGCTTTGAGGCCGGACATCCTGGTGAAAGGAGCCGATTACACCCGTGAAACCATAGTGGGCCATGAGCTTGTGGAAGGATGGGGAGGCCGGGTTGTCCTGGCGCCCCTGATTGACAACCTGAGCACCACAGGAATTGTCGAGCGGGTCAAAGGGACGGAAAAACCTTAAAAAGAGGCCATCGGCACATACGTCACCGGATTTATGATCCGGACCACTGAGCGAGACTATTGACCGGCGCGTTATAATTATTATCGGAAAGACAATTCTTTTCTTTCCTCCATTGGAGAGTCAGGTTTTATCCTCCTCCTTTCCTGACTCTCCTTTTCTTTTTTTGTATCTGCTTAATATTGCATGGTAATTCCGGGTCTGCCGGATCATGTATTTTGTCAGCTCTATAAATACCGTCATTCCTACCTATGAATAGGGCCCTGACCCTATTTTATTCCTACATACCTTGAGTATACTTGGTTCCATCGCGGTAGGCCACGCGTATCGGGCCAAACCCCATGTCTTTTAAAGTCATCAGTCGCTCTGTTTTTCTCCAGCCAGGAGTTTTGCTATGGAAAACACCAGCGGTCATCTTCGCGCAACAAGGTTGTTCAATTGCACGGAAGCCTTTCTCAAGGGCGCCGGGGCAGAGGACGGGGAAGAATACGGGTGCTGCCCGGATTCAACCCAGGAGCAAAGGTCTCGTATTATTTGCGCCTATTTGCAGGTGCTCGAAGAGATGAGGGGACCCATAGGGATGGATTCCGAACTTCCCTGTCCAAAGGAGCAAATCCGGGAGGCCATTTTTCGTGAGCTTGCGGACGATCCCGGGGGCGATTTGCAGCACTGGCTGGAAATCGCCTACGTGCAGCTTGAGTCCTTCATTCCTTGCGAGGAGTACCGGGTGATCGAGGATTTCAAGGCTGTAAGCCGTTTCGTCCATCAGATCGCCGACACGGGAGACCCGACAAGCATACTCAGGTCGGCCGGGATAATAAGAAGGGTTAATGGAGAAAGCGCTGTCAGGCTACAGGAGAAAATTCACGAAAATATGAGCAAAAGGCACATGGAGGTTTTGAAGCTTCGGGAAAGCAGTTCTGCCTGAAAAAGCTTCAAGTCCGGAGTTTTAGCTTTTAAAAGAACGTTCCCAGGTCCACGATCTCGATCATCGTCTTTTTATAGAAGCCGTTCCAGCCTACGTGGAAAACCATATCCATACTCTGCCCCGGGCCAGGTCCCGGGTTGCTTTCCCCGTAGTGCGACTTTGCGGGGAAGCGTTGCGCGCCCCGCCACCAGATTGCTTCCAGCCTGTTTTCAAGCTCTATTTTCAAATGGTTCTGTTCTTTCCCGAAGATTCTTACGGAGTTGAACCGGGCGCCGCGCACGGCAAAAACCGGGGCCGGGTTACCCATCCCGTGAGGCTCGAGTTGCTCGAGTGCCTGGACCAGTTCGGGCCCGGCAAGGGTCAACGGTAACTGCAAATCGACTTTCCCATACGGGACGAAAATTTCCGCCCGATACTGCCGGGCAATTTCCTCGAAGCGGTCTGCGAACTCATCGATCCGGTCAGCAGCAATTGTCAGACCGGCCGCGGCTTTGTGCCCTCCCCATTTAACGAGCAACTCAGCACACATCGAAAGCGCGTGGTGAACGTCGAAACCAGGAATGCTCCTGGCTGAACCCCTCGCAATCCCGTTGCCTTCGTCTATCGAGAATATCACTACAGGAGCATAATAGAGGTCCTGCTGGACCCTGGAAGCGGCAATGCCCACGACCCCCGGCTGCCATTGAGCGTTTCCCAGAACGAGCGTCCTGCCGGTGGGAGGACGTTGTGCCAGACGGGTGCGGATTTGGCTCACTATTTTTTCCTCTTGCGCCTGCCTTTGTGCATTCAGGTTGTCAAGCTCCCGCGCCAGCCGGACCAACCGGGACGGCTGGTCCGAGGTGAGCAGATCGTATGCGATTCGCCCCTCGGAGATGCGCCCTGCGGCATTTATACGCGGGCCCAAATAGAAGCCGATGTGGCCCGATGTCAAGGTCTTCCCGGCCAGGCCGGCGGCGGCGGCCAGGTATGAAAGCGGGGCGCAGCCATTTGCGTTGAGATTGCGCAGGCCGCTTCGGGCGAGAATCCGGTTTGCCGAGACCAGTGGAACGAGGTCGGCGACAGTGCCGGTAGCTGCGAGAGCAAGGTATTTTCCACCGAGCGCAGGAAGGGTGAGGCCGGTATTTGCGCTCCGCAAGGCGCGCCTGAGGGCGGCCAGAAAAAGCAAGGTCAGCCCCGATGCGCAGAACTCCTTGAAGGACGAGCCGCATTCGGGGTGCTTGGGATTTATGAGCACCGAAGCCGGGGCCAGCGCCTGATCCGACCCGGGCACGCCTGCGGGCGCTTCATGATGATCGATCACTATGCAGTCGGCGCCCATGGAACGCGCCAGCCCGACCGGTTTGTGATCCAGCGTGCCGCAATCGAGCGCGACAAAAACTTTTGCATCCTGGTTTTCTGATATAGCGCGTTCGGGTATGCCGTATCCTTCGGCTCGAGACGGAATTACAACTCTGAAATTCTCATAACCGGTCTCCTGGAAAAAAAGAGCGATTTGCGCGGCAGATGTAATTCCGTCGCAATCGTAATCGGCAACCACTACTATTTTGTTCCGATTTGCCATGTGCTTTGCCAGCAAACGGGCGCCCTCGGTCATGCCGCGGATGCAGAGGTGCTCGGAGAGGTCCTTGAGTTCTCCGGTAATAGCGTGAGGATCGAGGTTGCGGTTTTGCAGAATGATCTCCACAACATCGGCGACCGTCGCCGGTGAGCTTTCGTTCAGTAACTTCCAGCGCGGGCGGATGAGGCTGTCCTTTCCCATATCGGCTTTCTCACAGGGTTTTCGCAATCTGCGGGGGGGGGTTGGCTTTTTGCCCTCCGCCTGATTACTTTATGGTTGTCCATCTGTCAGTAAGGAACGGTCGGATCGATTGTTTCGGCCCGTTATAACATTCTTAAAGATCAGGGTCGAGCGTGCGAATCGCGGCTTCGAATCAAAACGCAGGTTGATGTGTTAATTTGATTTCATTATCACTGGATTGCTGCTATAAGGGCGCCGGGGTGCATATTGCAAAGATAATATCTGGATGATGGAATACAGGGCTAAATACCGGGAAAAAGGACACGATCCGGTAGGAAACAGGCCTAAATGACTTTTGCTCATTCGTTGGGAGGGGATTAAAGTCGTAGACTTAAAGGAGAAAAATGAAAAAACTTCCTCTTTTCGGCCTGCCGGGATTCCCCCCTTTAGTGCTTTGCCGTGTTAAAATAGACGTTTAGGAGTTGCCAGATGGACACGCTCATCTACATAATGAATTTTATCAAGGACAGAAATGTCGCATCGATTACACCCACTTCCTCCATCGGAGTAAAGAAGGTCTGCAATAAGATAGATTTCAGCCAAAACAGCCTGATTGTGGAATATGGCCCCGGAACAGGAGTTTTTTCAAAATACCTGCTGCGGCAAATGGGAGAAGACTCCCGGCTGATCCTTATCGAGAGAAACCGTAATTTCAATTCCCTTCTCAAGAGAAACCTAAGCGACCCGAGGGTGGTTCTGGTGCATGACAGTTGCGAAAACGTGCTCGATACTCTGAGAGCGTGCAAAGAATCGGAAGCCGATTACATAATCTCGGGGATACCTTTTTCCTTCCTCGACTCGGAATTAAAGCACAAGATTCTATACAACACTCATCGAGCGCTGAAAAAAGGCGGAAAATTCCTCGTTTACCAGACTTGTTTTCAGACTAACAATCACCTAAAGGTTCACTTGCAGCAGTACTTTCCAATCGTGCACTCAAAATACGAACTGGCCAACATACCACCTCTGCGGACCTACGAGGCAATCAAAGACTGATTCGCCGGGTATGGCCCAAATTAAACCCTTTAGCAGCAAACTGTGCAGTGCCCCTGGTTTATAGCCGGTCTGCATCCGGAAACACCTCTCATTGTCTGGAACCTCGCGGAGCGTGAGTTCTTTTTTCTTCATGCCTCGTGAAAAATTCATTTCTGCGTCTCGCGCCGTAATATTGACAAGTCATAGAAATTTCTTAATTAATTCTTTTAGAAATTATTTTTTGTCCGATTTTTGCTGGTGAAAGAGGGGATAGAAAATGACCTGTTGGATTTGGTCTATTGCTTTTTTGATCCTGGGAATCATCGCCGGGATTTTCGGGTTTGCAGGAATCGCCGGAACAGCGACATGGTTAGCGCAGGTCCTGTTTTTTCTATTCCTGGCAGCCTTTATTGTATCGGCTCTCTGGGGCCGAAAGAGCGGAAACTGAGAATAACCTGGCATCCACCAGAAAACACCAGACGCGACACCGGAGTTTCAGATTCGGGTCTTTGTCCTTAGTTAAATTAACTCTCAATGGATGCCAGACCTCATTTCGGGTCGGATTCGACCCCAAAAAGCCTTACTGACTCTACAAAATTTCCGACAGGTCTATCGAAGCGCCTATCGAAGGATGTGTTTCCCATTCCCCATCGACGCATTTGAAACAATACACATCCATGCAAGATTCCGATCCATGGGGATATATTTTGCCGTTTTCCAAACAACCGTTTTTCTCTTTCTGCTCGGCCATTTCGACCTCCTATGCTTTATTGGAACGCACCATATAACTATAAAAATCAGAGCCCGATATGGCAAGTCACGCAGGTCATGAACTCCTCCTCTTCCAGACGAAATCCGTTCTGCTCTTATTCCAGCGTGCAGTCAGTGGGTTTGGCCGGCCGGGAACTCAACAGCCCGCCCGCCTGCCCGCAAGGGGGGTGGCTCTTTTTGCCTTGCCTTCTCGCGATGGATACTATCAAACCCGAGCACGAAAACGCAGCAAAAGCGATCAGTCCCGTTTGCATGCTGGAGACGAACAAAGGGACAGTCGCTTTTGTTACAGGCTGCCCTCCCATTAAAAGGGAGAAAATCAGCGTGATCGTTGTCATGCTAACCACCATCCCCAGCGTACGCACGGTTCCTATCATACCGGAAGCCATGCCGTACTGCTCTGGGACCACGCTCCCCAGAATGGCGACCGTATTAGGGGTTATGAACACACCAAAGCCTGTCCCGATCAGTACGAGTTCAACGGCGATAATCCACAGCGGAGCTCCTGTTCCGACTGTTAGAGCGATCGAAATCAATCCGACGCATATAGCGGCAATCCCGAAATTGGCGACTCTGGCAGGGGAGCTTCTGTCCGTTATGCGCCCCGCCAGCGGCGAGGCCAGCATCTGGGTAAGCGGCTGGATCAGCAGCAGGAATCCCACGCTGCGTGGAGACATGCCCAGGGCATACTGCAGGTAGAGGCTCATAAAGAAGGTCAGGCCAAAGGTCGCGGCATAGCTGCCCATTGCGGCTAAGCAACTCAGTGTGAAGAATCTATTCCGGACGAATATGGAAACGTCCAAAAGCGGAGTTGGAGTGCGGGTCTCTCGGAAAACGAACATGAGGACAAATGCGAAGCCGCCCAATATCATCAGCGGACCTGTTCTCCATTGGCCCAAATGCGAGGCTCCGAGCATGATCAACGCAACGCCAAGCGCAAATATGAGGCTGCCTTGCCAGTCCATTGTCTCGCGCCGGGCAGACCTGAAATCATCCCTTAGGCGGAAGACGCACAGAAGACATGCGGCTACGCCAAAAGGTACGACAAGCCAGAAAACGTATCTCCAACCCAGATGGCTCGTTATAAATCCGCCAAGGACTGGACCCAAGGAAAGGCCGGAATAGGTGAAAGCCGAAACTATACCAACCTTGCTGCCGCGAATTTCCACGGGGAACGCGGAGGCAACCAGGGCCATACTCCCGGATAGAAGCATGGAGGCGCCAATTCCCTGGAAGAAACGCTGGATTAGAAGCATGTCGATACTTCCCACGAATCCCAGAGAAGCAGTCAATACCGTAAACAGGATAAGGCCGATAAGGAATATTTTGGCTCGGCCCACCAGGTCGCCCAGACGCCCAAAAGTCAGCATGGATATTGCGGGCGACAGAATATAGAGCTGTACCACAAGACCGAGTTGCTGCGCGGATGCGCTAAACTCTCTGCCGATCGAAGGCAGCGCCACTGCAACCGCTGTAAGCATCAAAGGCACCATGAACTGAGCCACACAGACCGTGAGAAGAACAGCTCCGGGCGAGGTCACTTTCCTTTCTCCCATTTCTTCCCTTTACTGCGATAACTTGTCTCAGGAAACGACCAGGCTCGAGGCTCGAAACGTTCAGCGCCCGGGGGTGGGAATTTCCATTGAAAACACAATTGTATCTCACGATTCCCGTCCTTCCATCAATGCTGTTTTAGCAGTACAATACCTTCCGCAGAGAAGATTATTCCCCTCAAATGAGGCGCCGGCAAGCATGGGCGGGAAAAAGTGGAATTTTGATAAAGAGGCAGCCTCCTGGGACAAGAACCCATGGAGAGTCAAGCTTGCAAACGACATAGCAGACGCTATATCATACGATAAAATACTTACGCCTGGTATGGATGTTCTGGAATTTGGCTGCGGGACGGGGCTTTTGACCCTGCGGCTGCATCCCTTGGTTCATTCGATTACGGGTGTGGACAGTTCACCGGGAATGCTCGCCGAACTAAGGGGCAAGATAGAAAAGCAGGATCTGACCAACATCAAAATAAAACACCTGGATCCGGCGAAGGGCGAAGTTCTTGAGGGCAGCTATGATCTGGTCGTATGCGGTATGACCCTCCATCACGTCAGAGAAATCGTACCACTCATCAATGAGTTCTTCAAAATTACAGCTCCGAACGGGTGTCTCTGCATTGCAGATCTGGATCCCGACTATGGTCTGTTCCATGGCGACAATGACACCGTGTTTCACAACGGGTTTGATCGGGCATCGCTGCGACAGGTCCTTGAGGAGGCAGGCTTTGTTGACATCCGGGACAGGACGGCGGCAACCGTAATGAAACCGGCCCCCGATGGGGAAATACGGTTTTTTGGGGTATTTCTCATTATAGCCCGCAAAAGACCCTGACCGGCTCCTTTTAACCCCAACGGAATCTGTGATTACGATGCCCTTAACGAGGTTTCCACCTTACATACCTGCCCAGCCTCATAGGTCACCAGTGTTTGGGCAAATACCCTGATATCTTCAGGATCATGTGTAATCATGATTACCGGCACCTTGAAACGGGCCTGAATCGCGAGGAGTTCATCGCGGAGCTTTACCCGGAGAAGAGTATCAAGGGCTGAGAAAGGCTCATCCAGGAGCAGGAGTTCCGGGCTTCGTATGAGTGCCCTGGCCAAAGCCACACGCTGCCGCTGGCCTCCGGACAGATCTAATGGGAGACTTTTGGCCAATTGTGGAATCTCAAAGATTTCCAGGAACTCCTCAACCTTCAGTCTATGCGGTCGTGACAGGGGTTGAGGCCACCTTTTCCTTAAACCGAAGCCCACGTTTTCAAAAACGGTAAGATGCGGGAAAAGTGCGTAATCCTGAAAAACGTAGCCTATGTTGCGGTGTTGGGGATGTATGTTTATCCCGCTCTTTGAATCAAAGAGCACGCTGTCCCTGAACACGATTCTGCCCGAGTCGGGAGTAAGAAGCCCTGCTATGGACTGAAGAGTGAGCGTCTTCCCGGCTCCGGAAGGTCCAAAAATGACGACAAAGCCCTCCTGTGAGGAAAAAGCCGCTTTGAGGACAAAGCGTCTCCCACGGGAAGACAGTGTTTTCTCTATATCGACTCGGATGAGCATATCAGGGTTTTTTGAAGCCATAGGTGAAAAGGATCTCCTGGCCCTCCCTGCTCAAAACGAAATCGACGAATCGCCAGGCCGTCTCCTTGTTCTTCGTCGAACCCACAACCGAGATCGGGTAAGTTATAGGCTTGTGCTTCGGGGTTTCCACAGCCACGCTGACGTAGTCTTTGGCCACTGCTGCGTCTGTTGCAAAAACAAACCCGGCATCCACTTCGCCGCGACGGACATAATCCAGCACCTGCCGCACCGACTCCCCGAAGATAAACTTGGGTTTGAGTTCCTCCCAAAGCCCTTCGTTGGTGAGCACCTCCTGAGCATAGCGACCGGCGGGAACGGTTTCCGGGTTTCCCATGGCGACCTTCCCAATTTTCCCGGAGGTGAGATCTTGCAGCGCTTTAATGGGGGCCCTGGCCCCAAGCGGGATGATGAGAACCAGCTCATTGCTCACGAAATCCTTGCGGGCGCCGGAAATAATGAGACCTTTCTCAGCGGCCTGGTCCATTGTCTTTTGGTCGGCGGATGCGAAGACATCCACGGGCGCGCCCATGTCGATTTGCTGAAGAAGAGCGCCGGATGCCCCGAAATTGAAGACCACCCTGGTCCCCGGATTGGCGATCTCAAATTTTTTCCCGATCTCGCCGA
>JBELAB010000090.1:0-9050 GCA_049509275.1 Syntrophobacteraceae bacterium
TGCGGCCAGCTCCATCCCACGTGGACGGCTATTACTCTGTTGATTCAGGGGGGGCCGGCTGATTCTCCCTGGAGAGATCGGCGCGGTTTGTAATCGGTGACTCGCCACAGATTACTAATCGCTGTTTACCACGGGAACCCCTTATATTGTTTCTGGCCGACAAACTTATCGGAGGCCAAATCAGCCGTGCTCCAGCCCCCGCCCAGGGCCTCGACCAGGAGCACATCGGCGTTAAAGCGGCGGCCCAGGACGTTGACGGCGGTCAACGCATCGTTGAGCGCTATGGCTTGAGTCACTATGACATCCAGGGCGCTTGCTGTTCCCACCTTGTATTGATTGGTGGTTATAATCACATTTTTTTTTGCCGAATCGGCGGCGGCATCTGCAGACTTCGCCTCCTGCTCCAGAATGCGAAGTGCGGCCAGGCTGTCTTCAACCTGCTGAAATCCCGTAAGCACGGTTTGACGGTAAGTGGCCACACTCGCATCATAGGCTGCGCGGGCCTGTTCGGTCTGAGCACGCCTGAGCCCTCCGTCGAACAAAGTTTCCTGAACTGCGGCCGGCCCGAGCGTCCAGAATCGGCTGGGCCACAAAAACCACTGGGCAAGAGTGGATGCCTCGAACCCGCCCGTTGCGCTGAGAGTAACGGTTGGATAATAGGCGGCTTCGGCCACTCCTATCAGGGCATTTGCGGCCGCTGCCTGTCTTTCAGCGGAGGCGATATCGGGCCTGCGTTCGAGAAGTTCAGAAGGTATGCCGGCAGGTACGGCGGGCGGCGTCAAGTCGAGAGGCGTGGCAGGAATAGTCAGGTCCGACGGCGCCTTGCCCATCAGCACGGCTATTGCGTGCTCCATTTGGGCCCGCTGTACGCCCGTGTCTATCAACTGGGCCTCGGCCGTCTCGAGCTGGGTTTGCGCCGTAAGTACATCGGACTGTGCCGCCACACCGGTTGCGTACCTGTGCTTTGTTAGTTCGAGAAATTTCTTGTAGTTGTCAACAGTTGTCGTGAGTAGCTGTTTCTGAGAATCCAGGGTGCGAAGCTGGAAATAGTCCTGGGCAAGCAGGCCGTGCATGCTTAGGCGCACTCCCTCGAGGTCCGCATCGCTGGCCTGGGCGCTTGCCTTGTTTGACTCGACCTGCCGGCGGACCTTGCCCCAGAGGTCAGGCTGCCAGGACACCTGGGCTGAAAGCAGGTAGTCGGAACTGGTAGAAGATAACCCTTGGGACCCGGGGGCATGGGCGGATGTGCGGGATCGAGAGGCGTTGGGGCCTGCCGCAACCGTGGGAAAATAGGCCGCCCGGGCGACCTGCACCAGGGCGAGGGCCTGCCTGTATTGCGCTTCGGCGGCGGCAAGGTTCTGGTTCGAGATATTGACCTTTTCTTCCAGCGCATTCAACTGTTGGTCGTTATAGATCGTCCACCAGGAACCGCGAGGAATACTGTCCTGCGGCTCCGCTTTCTTCCAGCCCTCAACTTCCTTGTAAGAGGGCGGGGTCTCAACCTTGGACCTTACGTAATTGGGGCCGACCGTACACGCCGAAAGGATCGCAAGCAGCAAAGGAATCGTTGCATGCTTTATGAGTTGTAGTAGCGCCATACCTGTCACTTTCTCCGCGCTCGCGGGGAGTTGTGCGAAATGCCTCGCGAGGCGCCGTTCGAGTCTGCCGAATTTCCCTTGAAGGGGCCCGTGCTTACAAGTCCTCTGTTCCAGGAAAAGACTCTTCCCTCCCCGGTCCTTTTCCCCGCCTGTTTAAAAATCGGAGCCGCAAGCGGTCCATATAAAGGTAAATCACCGGGGTCGTAAAAAGAGTCAGCATCTGGCTGAAAATCAGGCCGCCTACTATGGATATCCCGAGCGGCCGCCGCAGCTCGTACCCGACACCTTTGCCGAGCGCCAGGGGCAATGCCCCTAAGAGCGCAGCCATCGTGGTCATCATGATCGGCCTAAACCTCAGCAAACATGCCTGATAAATCGCCTCGACAGGGCCCTTGCCTTCGTTTCGCTCAGCTTCCAGGGCAAAATCGACTATCATGATGCCGTTTTTTTTGACCAGGCCGATCAGAAGGATAATTCCGATTACTGCAATCAGACTGAGATCGGTTCGGCAGATCAGTAGGGCGACAAGCGCCCCTACGCCTGCGGATGGGAGCGTGGAGAGGATGGTGACCGGGTGGATGTAGCTTTCGTACAACACTCCGAGCACTATGTAGACCGAAATCAGCGCAGCCACGATCAAAATGGGTTCGTTGGCGAGAGATGCCTGGAATGCCTGGGCCGTGCCAAGAAAAGTTCCATGAATGTCCTCCGGCATTCGCAATTTTGCAGTTGCCTTTTCAATCGCCTCCACTGCATCCCCGAGCGCAACGCCGGCAGCCAGGTTGAAGGAGATCGTCACCGCCGGGAACTGGCTCGCATGGTTAACGGAGAGCGATGTGGCCGATGGTCTGAATTTGGTGAATGCGCTCAACGGCACTTCGGCCCCGGTGGAGGAGTGAACATAGACATCGCGAAGGGTTTCAGGCCGTTGCCAAAAGGGCGGGGCGAACTCCATTACGACATGGTACTGGTTTAACTGTGTGTAGTTAATGGCGACCTCATCCTGGCCGAAAGCGCCGTAGAGGGTTTTATCGATGAGCTGCGCAGAGATGCCAAGACGCGATGCGGTGGGCCGGTCGATCACCACCAGGGCTTGCTGCCCCCTGTTCTGCTGATCGATGCTGACATCCACCAACTGGGGTAATCTAAGCGCCTCTGCCAGTACGCGGGGCGCCCATGCATTGAGATCCGCCAGCTTTTCGCCCCGCAGGGTGTATTGATATGCGGCATTGCTGACCATTCCGCCGATTCGCAGTTCCTGGACCGGTTGAAGATACGTGGGGGCACCCGCCACCAGGGCGAGCTTTTTGCGCAGCCGCGCCATAATATCCGTCACTGTTGCTTTTCGCTCTTCAAAAGGCTTGAGCGCAATGAACATTCGCCCGGAGTTTGTGGTGGAAGCGCCCGGTCCTGCCCCGCCGGTAAAGCCCATCACATCGGCGACATCATGATCGGCTTTGACGATGCTTACCACTTCCGTCAATTTTTTACTCATGGCCTGAAAAGAGATATCCTGCGCCGCCTGCATTCGGCCGCTGATGCGTCCGGTGTCCTGGTCGGGGAAAAAGCCCTTGGGAATGAACCAGAACAACAACACATTGATCCCGAGCGTGAGCACCGTAATGAAGAGCATCGTGAGAGAATGCCGGAGGGCCCAGCGCAGACTTATGTCGTAAGTGCTCCGCATATGCTCGAACATCCACTCTGTTGCCCTGTAGATAAAGTTATGAGCGCGGGTTGTCTCCTGCTTGAGGATGGTTGCGCACATCATCGGGGTCGTTGTAAGAGAGACGGCAAGAGAGATCAGGATGGCCACGGAAAGAGTGACTGCAAACTCGCGGAATAAACGGCCCACCATTCCCCCCATCAAAAGAATGGGAGTAAATACCGCCACCAGGGAAATACTCATCGACAGCACGGTGAAGGCAATCTCACGAGCGCCCCGCAGGGCCGCCTGAAGGGGAGATAGCCCTTTTTCCATGTACCGTGTGATATTTTCGAGCACAACGATAGCGTCGTCCACCACAAACCCGGTGGCGACGGTAAGGGCCATGAGAGAAAGGTTATCGAGGCTGTAGCCTAAAAGATACATGACCCCGAAGGTGCTGATGAGCGAGACCGGAACGGCGATGCCCGGAATCAGTGTGGCGCGCAGGTTCCGCAGGAAGGCGAACACGACGAGAATGACGAGTATGCCCGAGATGACGAGTGTGTGCTCGACATCACTGAGAGAACCGCGGATTGGCGGACTTCGATCGAGAACTACCGATAGATCGATGCCCTGGGGTATCGTGGTCGCCAACTGCGGAAGTATTCCGCGGACCCGGTCCACCGTCGCGATAATGTTGGCCCCCGGCGACCGGAACAAGACCAGCATTATTGCAGGCTTGCCGTTTACCGAACCCGCCGCCCGCAAATCTTCAACCGAATCCTCTACGGTCCCGAGGTCTGACAGGCGGACAGATGCTCCATTTCGATAACTGACGATAATGGGACGGTATTCCTCGGCTTTATGCAGTTGATCGTTGCATTGGATCTCCAGGGCTTCGAACCCGTTGGCAAACTGTCCTTTGGGCTGACTTACACTGGTGGTCTGCAGTACGGCGGCGATATCATCCAGGCCGATGCTGTATTTGTTCAATGGTCCGGGATCCAATTCCACACGGACCGCAGGCAGGGAACCCCCTCCCACGAAAACCTGGCCGACCCCTTGCACCTGAGAGAGCTTCTGCGAAAGTATCGTTGAGGCTGCATCGTACATCTGCGCCTTGCTCACGATGTGGGAGGTAAGCGCCAGGATGAGGATCGGCGCGTCCGCCGGGTTGACTTTGCGATAGGTTGGATTGCTCGGCAGCGTGGTGGGCAGGTAACTTCGCGCCGCGTTGATTGCAGCCTGCACGTCGCGTGCGGCGCCATCGATATTGCGGTCCAGGTCGAACTGAAGGACGATAGACGTCGAGCCCAGGGAACTTGTCGAAGTCATCTCGGCAACCCCGGCAATATGCCCGAACTGCCGTTCCAGGGGAGCGGCTACCGATGTAGCCATAGTCTCGGGATCCGCTCCAGGCAGGGCCGCCGAGACGCTGATGGTAGGAAAATCGATCTGCGGCAGGGGTGATACCGGCAAAAAACGAAACGCGACAAATCCGGCCAGAGTAATTCCCATAGTCAGAAGGGTCGTGGCGACAGGGCGTCTTATGAAAATCTCGGAGAAGTTCATGCCGGCCGGGCCCCGTTGTCATCATCGGAATCTTTGGAACCAACCCTGCCCACGCGTCTGGCCAGGCGGTCGAACCACAGGTAAATGACCGGAGTTGTGTAAAGGGTGAGTACCTGGCTGAATATTAGGCCGCCCACTATGGAAATGCCCATGGGCCGCCGCAACTCGGAACCCAGCCCACCTCCCATGGCCAGGGGAAGCGCCCCCAGGAGGGCGGCCATCGTAGTCATCATGATCGGCCGGAACCTGAGCAAACATGCCTGATAAATGGCCTCGACAGGTTCCTTCCCCTCTTTTCGCTCGGCCTCGAGGGCGAAGTCGACCATCATGATGGCGTTTTTCTTGACGATTCCTATCAGCAGGATAAGTCCGATCAGCGCAATCACGCTGAACTCGGTGCGAAAGAGCAGCAGCGCGAGAATGGCCCCTACACCGGCGGAAGGCAGTGTCGAAATTATTGTAATCGGGTGTATATAGCTCTCGTACAATACTCCGAGCACGAGGTAGACCGTTATCAGCGCCGCCAATATAAGGATTGGTTCGTTGACCAGGGCGGCCCGGAAAGCCTGGGCGGTACCCTGAAAGCTTCTTTGAATGCTGGCCGGCATGCCGAGTTTGGCTGCGGTTGCTTCTATAGCGTCAACCCCTTCTCCAAGCGAGGCCCCCGGGGCCAGATTGAATGAGACGGTATTGGCCGGAAATTGCGCCTGGTGGCTTATGACCAATGGTCCCGTCGTTTTTGAAAGGCGCGCGATCGCGCTCAGGGGGACCTGCGCCTGCGGGGTGGCAACGGTTGAAGTAGTAGTCACGGCCGTAGTCCCGGTCCCGGTCGCTGCCGCAGTGCCGGCTGCGGTCGTCGCCCCGGCCGCGCTCACCGTCCCCGTGGTAGTTCCGGTCGCGGCCGGGATGATCGGGATGTAGATGTACTGGAGTTTGTCGGGGCTTTGCTGGAATTCGGGTTTGACCTCGAGAACAACCCGGTACTGGTTCAACTGCGTGAAAATGATAGATATCTGCCGCTGGCCGAAAGCATCGTAGAGAGTATCGTCTATAAGCTGTGTTGAAATCCCGAACCGGGAAGCGGTGCTTCGGTCAATTTCCAGCTTCGCCTCCAGTCCCAGGTCCTGTTGATCGCTGCTTACGTCGCGAAGCTCCGGCAATTCTTTCAGGGTCTCGACGAACTTGGGGGTCCAGGTGTTCAGTTCGGTAATATTCGGGTCCTCGAGGCTGTACTGAAATTGCGTCCGGCTCACGCGGTCTTCCACCGTAAGGTCCTGCACCGGCTGCATGTAGAGCGTAATGCCCTGAAGTTTCGCCAGTGCCGGCTGGAGGCGGCGAATTATCTCACTTGCGTTCACACGGCGATCTTCGAGCGGTTTCAAGTTTATCAGGACCCTGCCGGAGTTCAGAGTAATATTGGTCCCGTCTATTCCGATGAACGTGGACAGGCTTTGGACCCCCGGATCTTCGAGAATTATTTTGGCAAGTGCCCGTTGCTTTTCCGCCATAGCTGCAAAAGAGATCGATTGAGGTGCGTCCGAGATGCCCAGAATAATACCGGTATCCTGGACAGGGAAGAAGCCTTTGGGCACAATAATATACAGGAATATGGTGAACACCAGGGTCGCCGCTGCCACCAGCAGGGTAGCTGCCTGCCTGTCGAGAACCCAGCGCAACGTTTTTCCATAGAACGCGATTACCCTGTCGTATACTTTCTGAGATCCACGGAACAGCCTTCCCTGCTTTTCCTCGGGTGTGTGGCGCAAAAGACGGGCGCACATCATCGGTGTCAGGGTGAGTGAGACAACCGCCGAGATCAGGATTGTAACGCCAAGGGTGATTGCGAACTCACGGAACAGCCTTCCCACCACGTCACCCATGAAAAGCAGAGGAATGAGAACGGCGATAAGCGAAATCGTAAGGGACATGATCGTGAAAGCGATCTGCTCTGACCCCTTGAGGGCTGCCTGAAGCGGTGATTCCCCCTGTTCGATGTAGCGAGTGACATTTTCGATCATAACGATGGCGTCATCGACCACGAAACCCGTAGAAATGGTGAGCGCCATCAGGGAAAGGTTATTGAGGCTGAACCCGAGCAGATACATAACCCCAAAGGTGCCGACCAGGGACAACGGGACGGCGACGCTGGGGATGATCGTCGCCGAGAGATTTCGCAAAAACAGGAATATCACCATGACAACCAGCACTACGGCCAGCATCAGTTCGAACTGAACGTCGTCGACCGAGCTGCGAATGGTGATAGTGCGGTCAGTCAGGACCTGAATGCGCACGGTTGAAGGCAAAGTGCTCTGCAACTGGGGCAGCAGCCTCTTTACCCTGTTGGCGACCTCGATAACGTTAGCTCCCGGCTGCCTTTGTATATTGAGTAACACCGCAGGGGCATCATTCATCCAAGCCGCCTGTTTTACGTTCTCGGCGTCATCGATCACGTCGGCGACCTCGGACAATAATACCGGGGCGTTGTTGCGGTAGGCGATGATCAGGGGACGGTAATCCTTGCTGGTCAGAAGCTGATCGTTTGCCCCTATTATTGAAGACTGACGTGGCCCGTCGAACGCCCCTTTGGCCTGATCCACATTTGCGGCCGCAACAGCCGCGCGAAGGTCTTCCAGACCAAGGCCGTAGGCAGACAGAGCGGCCGGGTTAGCCTGAATCCGCACGGCGGGCCTCTGACCTCCGCTTATACTTACCAGCCCTACGCCCGGCAACTGGGAGATCTTCTGAGCAAGCCTCGTGTCGGCCAAATCCTCGACTTTGGGCAGAGGAAGAGTTTCCGAAGTGAGCGCCAGCGTCAGAATCGGCGCGTCAGCCGGGTTGACCTTGTTGTAGATCGGCGGGTTTGGAAGGTTTGCAGGCAGAAAAGTAGCCGCAGCGTTTATGGCCGCCTGCACCTCCTGCTCGGCGACGTCCAGGCCGATCTCCAGGCTGAATTGGAGTATAATCACGGAACTGCCGCTCGAGCTGTTGGAGGTCATCTGCTTTAGACCCGGCATTTGCCCGAACTGGCGCTCGAGGGGTGCCGTAACCGTTGACGCCATTACGTCAGGGCTGGCGCCCGGGAAAAACGTCAGTACCTGGATAGTGGGATAGTCCACCTGCGGCAGGGCGGAAACAGGCAGTTGATGGTATGCTACTGCGCCGGCAAGAATAATGGCCACCATCAGCAGCGTGGTGGCAACCGGCCGGAGAATGAAGGTTCGTGAAGGATTCATCAGTTACCTTTACCGGAGGGACCCGGATCTTGCGTTTGCACTACGACCCTGCTGCCTTCTTTGAGCCTTTCGGCACCCTCCACCACGACGAGCTGGCCGGGTGAAAGTCCCTCTTCAATGGATACGTTGTCTCCTTCACCGGCACCGATCTTAACCGTGCCCACCGTTACAGTCTGGTCCTCCTTTACAATGTAGACGTATGTTCCCTTGGGGCTGCGCTGCACGGCGGCAGTGGGAACCACCGTCACGCCGCGCAAGGTGTCCATAAGAAGCCTGGCATTGACGAACTGGTTGGGAAAAAGAGCACTGTCTTCATTTGTGAACAGGGCCTTGAGCCGGTTTGTCCCGGTGGTGGTATCGATCTGATTGTCGGCTGCCAACAAATGCCCTGTGGCAATTTTTCGCGTTTGCTCACGATCGAAAGCTTCGACCTGCAGGCTTTCTCCGGCCCTGAGCTTCTTCAAAACGGACTGCAGGCTGTCTTCCGGAATGGGAAAAATGACTGTAATAGGCTGCTCCTGCGTGATCACTGCTATCCCGTTGGTGTCGGTTGTCTGAACGATATTTCCAGGGTCCACGAGCCGCAATCCGATTCGCCCGGTGAAAGGAGCAGTGATACGCGTCGAGATTTCCCTGATCGAGTTTGACCGTCCCCTCATACTGGTGCACCAGGTATTCCTGGTCGTCCCTTATTTGCTGCGCTATCGAATCCTGCTTGGCAAGAATATCGTACCGCTTCAAGTCCCTTTTGGCCTCTTGAAGCAGCGCCTTGTCCCTTGCCAATTGGCCCTCCGCCTGGAGCACCGCCGCTGCGTAAGGCCGTTGGTCGATTTGCACCAGCAGAGCTCCGTTCTTTACGATGTCACCTTCCTTGAACGGGACCTTCATTATCTCCCCGTCAACCCTTGTGTGTACGGTGACGGTATAGAGCGCGGTAACTGTCCCGAGCCCTGTAATATATATATTGACATCTCCCTGTTTGGCGGCCGCCGCAACAAC
>JBELAB010000091.1:0-13420 GCA_049509275.1 Syntrophobacteraceae bacterium
CCCCTCATTCCGGCGAAGCCTGCCCCGGAAGTGTCTAGTCCGGGGGCCGGAATCCAGCGTATTTTCAGTCGGTTAAAAGCACTGGATTCCGGCTTTCGCCAGGGTGACGGCCTGTGTGCACAGGACTTATGTAATGAATTTCTAACTCAGGACACCAGATCAGCGCTCTCAACGTTCTGCGAGGCGCAGCCCTTACGAAGGAGGGATACTGGAATTCAGATACGGGAGGAAGGAACTCCGGTTTTCAGTCAAAGATTTGACTAAAGATGTGAACAACTACATTCCAATGCTTTGACGGTATTCGGCTAGCTTGTTGCGGAGGGTCCTGACGCTGATGCCGAGTACTTCGGCGGCACGGGTCCGATTGCCCTGAACAGAGGAAAGGGCCTTTTCGATCATCATCTTTTCCACTTCGCAAAGCGGCATGAGGGAAAACCCCGAAGGCTGTGCGGCGCCATTTTCCAACCCCGAGTCCAGGATTATGTGATCCGGGCTTACCACAGGCGAGTCTGAAATCAGCACCGCGCGCTGCACCACGTTTTGAAGTTCCCGGACATTGCCCGGCCATGAATAGTCTGCAAGCTTTCTCAGCGCTTCGGGGGCAAAAGAACTGATTGGGGAACCGTTTTCGGCGCTGTACCTGGCAAGGAAAAACTCCGCCAAACCGACGATGTCGCCCGGCCGCTCGCTTAGAGCAGGGATTCTGAACGGTATCACATTGAGACGGTAGTAAAGGTCTTTCCGGAATTTTGCTTCCTTTACCAGGTCTTCGATCCTGACATTGGTGGTCGCAATGACTCTGACGTCAACCGGGACGGGATATTTGCCGCCCAGCCTGTCCACTTCGCTTTCCTGTAGGACTCGCAGCAGCTTTGCCTGGAGATGAATAGGGATCTCGGTAACTTCATCGAGTAGAAGCGTCCCGGTGTGCGCCAGTTCGAATTTGCCTTCCCTGTTCCTGATCGCCCCTGTAAATGCCCCTTTTTCGTACCCGAACAGTTCGCTCTCCAGAAGAGTTTCCGGAAGGGCGGCACAGTTTAGCGCGACGAAAGGCTTATCTTCTCTGCCGCTTTGATTGTGAATGTAGCGGGCAAACAGTTCTTTGCCGGTCCCGCTTTCCCCCTGGATGAGCACGGTCGCGTTGCTCGGGGCGATTTTCCTGGCAAGGGCCTTGATCGAGCACAGAACCGGGTCCCGGGAGATTATAGGATCGTCCCGGGCCTGGAGCGTCGATAGTCGAATGGTCCTCTGTTTTGCTCCCTGGATAAGTTCGATCTGTTTTGTCAGGCGCTCCGGTGCAAAGGGCTTGGTCCAGAAATCGTACGCCCCATTTTTGACGCTCTGAACGGCGTCGTCGAGCTTTGGTTTTCGGGTGAGTACGATCACCGGCACCGGCGGCTCCATATTTCGGGCGCTTTCAAGAATATCCAGCGTTTGGGCGGCGTTTCCGTTCAAATGAAGGAGCACGAGTCCGGGGGATTCCTTTTTCAGCAGGCTTTTCGCAGATTTGGCCGAGTCGGTCAGATAACACAAATGCCCATGATCTCTCAGATAAGAGCTAAGTTTTCCGGCATCGTCGGAATCCGTTTCAACCAGGAGTACGTTCATCGGTCTGCCCGCTTGAATGTCATTGGACTGCGTTGCCCTGGCTCATATTAATTGAATTGAGCTGCTGTTGGGCCACTGCGCTCCAGAAAGGATGCTCGGTAGCCTTGATCCGGTTAAGGCCCCCTATAGCTTTTTCCGTCTGGCCTGCGTCAATATAGAGCTTTGAAATTTCATAGATAAGCTCGTTTTTCTGATCTTCCCCGGAAGCCTCGACTGCGGCCTCCATCGTTTCCGCCGCTTTCTCCAATTGCTTCTGTTCGGCGAAACACTTGCCCAGCATCAGCATGGTCGAGCGCCTGGCATAGGCATCGTCCTCTTTTGCCCTAAGCAATGCCTTTTGCAGAACGGGAATGGCTTCATCAAACTTTTTGGCCTGGAAGAGACAATAGCCGAAGGCAGTAAAAGAATCCGGGTCGTCCAACTCGAATCCTTTTACCTTCTCGAAGACTTTTCCAAAAGATTTCACGGCATCAGCGTATTTGCGCTCGCGGTGGAAAATGTGTCCGAGTATCTCGGATTTCTTAAGGTCCATGGCATCGCTTTGGACCGGTTTGCAAAACTGCAAACACTTGTCGTTATCATTGAGGCGAAGCGCATATAAGGCACACCGGAGCAACAGGTCGTCACCCTTTTTCTGACTCTTTGCAATCAGCTTGTCGTAGATCGGAAGCGCATTGGCGTAAAACTTCAGCGAAGCAAAGCTTTCCGCAACCTGTTCCAGCACTTCAGGCGATTGGATCGAGTCGAAAACGCGGCAATATTTGTCATGCAACTGAACTACCTTGACGAAGTCCTTGTCTGAAAAGTATTGCCTGACAAGGTCGCAGAGAATCCTTTCCCTGAGAGTTGCGGTCCCCGGGGGGGAGGAGCCGTCGTTTTTGGCCGGAAAGGCTTCATCCATCAGGTCCAGGCTGTGCGCAAGATCGCATCTTTTCAGGTTGAGCGCTGCCAGTTTCATTAAAACGATCCTTCGCAGGCTTGGGGAGAGATCTTTGCCGCGCAGATCCTCATAGATTTTAATAGCCTGATCCAGGCCGTCTTTTTCCGTCAACTCCCCCTGGCGTACCCTGCAGATCAGGTCTCCTTCGGAATCGGTGTAATACTTGTGAACAAAAGCATACATCTTGTTTGCAGCGTCCAGTTCCCCGTGTATCAGAAAAATCTCGGCGATCTTGGCCAAAATGATGTCCTGATCGGGAGCGTTTTCCTGGTCGTTTACGTATCGGAACAGATGTTCCTTTGCAGTTTCGATGTTTCCGAGCGCAAAATGCGCCTCTCCGATATAGCGGAAAACATCGGGATTTTTCATGTAGTAGTAAGGTTGCTGACCGATGCAGTTTCCGAGCATCTCCAAGGCCTCTTTGTTCGCCCCCAGAACCAGGTACACCTTGCCAAGTTCATAGTACGCAGCCGCCTTGTCATCTTTTTCCGTCGCACAGCGCAGGGCCCAACGAAACGCCTCCATCGCCTCCACGGATGCCTGCTTCTTATTGTAGATATCCCCTATGCCGACCCAACAGCGGCATGCGATGGCATGGTCCGGCCAATTGGAGGTTACTTGCCTGAACAGTTTGTCCGCTTTTGCATAGTTTCCCATCATGGAGTTGGCAAGGGCCGATCTGTAAATCGCTAACGGGGCTTGCGAGGACAGGGGGCCTGCTTTTAGCGCCTCATCGTATGCTTCGATTATTTGTGAGGCGCAAAATACGAGGTTTCGAGAACAGTTCTCGAACTTCTCGTTTCCGCTCGTGTAAAGGGCAAGCACATTTTCACCAGGTTCGACAAAAGCCGGGGGCTTCGAGGTGGACCCAGCGGGACGCGGAGACTCGGCGTCTTTTGATGCCTGCGCTTTGAGGGCTGCGTTTCTGACCTGCAGTGAGGCCTTGGGTCCGAACAGCTCTGAGGTCTCTACCTTTTTTACTTCAATCGGCGGCACTTTTTCCACGGACTTTCCAGTGGCCTCAGATGCCGGCTTACCGTCAGCGGCTTGAGGTTCGGCGGTTTTCCCTCCAGGTCCGGCGGTTTTCCCGCGAGGGGTCAACTCCAGAGTCAAAGTGTATTTTTCGTTTTTCCCCGGTCGAACATGGGAAGAAACCAAGGTATTGTCCTCACGGAAAATGAC
The DNA here is from genome assembly GCA_049509275.1 of Syntrophobacteraceae bacterium. Taxonomy (GTDB): domain Bacteria; phylum Desulfobacterota; class Syntrophobacteria; order Syntrophobacterales; family Syntrophobacteraceae; genus SbD1. The sequence continues at coordinate 3,731 of JBELAB010000091.1, forward strand.
TTCAAAAAAGCCGCTCTCCGGCCTGAATTTGACCTCCCTTGCCGCGATCTTCTTGTCTTTGAATACTTTGTCGGGGAGTTTTGCCGTGATCTGCGAAAAGAAAACGGAAACCCCAGCGGCGGACGGAGGACCGATCTGTTTTGGCCTGGCGCCTTCGGCGTCAAAAATCAGACATGTCAGCTTTCCTTTAACAGAAAAACGCAGGTTCGTTATCCTGGTTCCCGAGCTGCCCTTGGCGGCCGCTTCACACCAGGGCAGGCCAGGGCCGGCCGTTATGCAGGCAAAGAGCAGGATCACAAACAGGGTTTTGAGTTTACTCATCCCACTAAAACCGCCGTTATGAAGTAATCTGAAGATGGTCCATTCCGCGTAGAAACAGTGAGCAAGGGGTGTGCCAATCCGTTCATGGGCGCAGGCCGAAATAAGCCTTCGTGCCGTGCTGTTCAGGAGTCGGCGACGGCCGGAGGAGCGCGGCGTTCTTTTCGCTCCGGATCGAGGAGCTGTCCTGTTAAAGACTGACAAGCCCTTCCAGGTGCCCAAGTCGGTCCGTCCCGGGGATCTCGATTTTCTGAAGGCCGGGAGTTTTCCTGCCTCTTTTGTTTGCTTTTTCGAAGATGAAGCGCATTATTTTGCAACTAAGCAATAGTTGCAAATTGCCACTACGGAATTAATTTATGACGAAGAAAGACAAGCTGCTCGCTCGATTATTTTCAAAACCCAAGGATTTTGAACGGAGTGAACTCAAGGCTCTCCTCAAGGGACTTGGTTTTGAAGAGGTCGGCGGTACTGGGTCCAGGGTCAAGTTTCATGATCCCAGGTCTGGCGGGATCATTAACTTGCACATGCCCCATCCCGGAAATGTGGTTAAACAGTATGTTCTGGATCGGGTCATTGAAGAATCAAAAGACAGAGGTATTCGGCCGTGAAAGATATATTACGCTACAAGGGTTTTATCGGCTCGATTGAAATCAGTATTGAAGATGACTGTCTTCATGGAAAGCTTCTCTTCATCAATGATCTCGTCACCTATGAAGCTCAGACTCCGAATCAGCTGCACGCCGAATTCGAGTCTGCTGTTGAAGATTACCTGGCCACATGCAAGGAACTGGGTCGCTCTCCTGACAAACCTTTTAAAGGGACTTTCAATATCAGAGTTGGCCCGGAGTTACATCAAAGGCTCGCTAAACACGCGGCTTTCAAGCATGCTTCTATCAATGACATCGTTAAACAAGCATTAATTGAATATCTTGGAGGCATGGCTTCCCATGAGGAAAGGCTTTCGCTCGCGGAAGCTCTTCTTGCCCATTACCACGATCTGGAACCTGTGCGCGTCGATTTCGGTGAGAAGGTCCCGCGCGATGCCTTCCTTTGTCTCGAGTATCAGCCTTTCCACGTCCTGCTCTCCGATTCCCCGCTCCAGCAGCAGATCGCGTCCCTCCGACATGTACCGGCTTACCGAGTCGATCCACTCGGTCTTCCATTTTTCGATTCGGCCCTTCCTGTCTTTCTGCTCCGACGAGTTGAGAATGTGGCCGTCATCCCAGAACTTGGGCGGGACCGGGGGCATAATGTGCATGAAGGTATAGCTCAATCCGGGGCAGGGACCAAACAGCTCGGCCGTGTAGTAGGACAGCTCCCGGACTTCCGGGACCCCTTCCATTGCGATCAGCACTTTCATGGAATCGTTCACAGGGGTATCCACGATCCATACTATCTTGTCGCGCGCATACTGGGCCACCTTCCCGGAGATGCTTCCGAGCAGCAGCGCCCCAAGCTGGCTCCTCCCGCGCCTGCCGACGGCTATTGTCCGGATTCGCTCGGTATCCGCCTGATCGATTATGTCCAGTGCCGGGTCCAAGCTGTCGAGTTTCAGCCGAAGCTCAATGTCGGCTTCCGGGAAACCCGCATCGGTCAGCCTGCGCGAAGAGGCCCGGAGAACGGCTTGACCCACCTTTTCCTGATCCTTGAAAGGGAGCCTGCTGGCCTCCTCGATGTCCATGCAGAGGTCCTCCGGAAGAAGTGTGGAAATCTGCTGAACGCAATGAAGGAGCACTATCTTCATATCTTCCTGGTTTTTGAGCAGCCGCCCCAGGATCGACACAGCCTCGAGTCCCGTTTGAGATCCATCCACTGCCAGAAGTATTTTCCGCATTTTCTCCTCCTGTTTTTCCCGGACCCTCGGGGCCCGAACCGAAAACTGCCCCCGGTCACATCCGGTGTTTCCGGACGGACACGGGTTATTGGTGAATCGCGCTAAAAAGAAGCCTGCCCGAAATTAAGGGCTTTTCAAAAAGGTCTCGATTTCATCGAGAGAGTGCACCACCCGGCAGGGTGGAAGGCTTTTGACGAAGACCTGTCCGTAGCTTTTGGTCAGCATCCGGATGTCGAAAACAGCTATTACGCCGCGGTCCTTCGAGGACCTGATCAACCGTCCTATTCCCTGCTTCAACTGGATTGCGGCCCTGGGCACCTGGTATTCATAAAAGGCGTTGCCGCCGCTGCGGGCGATACGGTCAACTCTGGCCGCGATCACCGGGTCGTCCGGAACTTCGAACGGTAATTTGTCAATGATCACGCAGCTCAGCGCCTCTCCCGGCACATCGATTCCCTGCCAGAAGGAACTGGTCGCCAGGAGGACCGAATCGACCCTGTCCTTGAACTCCTGTAGAAGGGCGCGTTTGGCTTTTTGCCCCTGGACGAGGAGCGGGAACGAAATCTTGCCTTCAAAGAGTTTATGAACTTCATACATGTTTCTGTAGCTGGTAAACAGAAAAAGGGCCCGCCCGCGGGTCTTTTCGATGATTTCGGCGGCCTGGACGCCCATTTGGGCGCAAAACTCCCTGTCATTAGGCGCCGGGAAACGCGAGGGTATGTAAGCTATGGCCTGCCGCTCATACTCGAATGGCGAACGCAGCAACAGTTCACGGCCATCCGGCGGCACCCCGAGCGAGTTTCGCACATATTCGAAACCCCCCGCCACAGACAGGGTGGCCGATGTCATTACTACCGAGGGGGTGGCAGGGAAAAGAAATTCGTTGAGCACCGGCCCGATGTCTATGGGCGTTGCATTCAAAAAGACCCCCTGTTGCGTAAGCTCATGCCAGTAGACCAGGGATTGATCCTTCTGTTCGATAAGCAACTGGAGGGCGGCCGAGAGATCGCCTGCACGCCGGCTGGCGCAGCCGAGGTTTTCGGCCTTTTCGGCAAAGGGTTCAATCATTGCGGGAAGCTCATCCAGGGCGTGAGTAATCTGCCGGCACGCGCCGGCGAAATCATTGCCGGCTTTTGCCGGCTCGAAGCGAAAACGCCCTGTCGCTTTTCCGGCGTGGGCCAGGTTGTGGTAAAAGAGCCGGCTTAAGACCTCGAGCTGCTGCCCGACTGTTTGAATTGCCTTCAAATTAAGCTTCTTTGAGTCGCGGCGGCATTCTTTCAATATATCCTGGGCGAGTTGCGCTATTGCGAAGCTGCTGAAGTGGATTCCAAAATACTCGCCAACCACATCCTCCAACTGGTGGGCTTCGTCGAAGACAACGGCTTCATATTCCGGAATGACCTCGCCTATACCTTTGCGGCGGAGCGCGAGGTCCGCGAAAAACAAATGGTGATTTACCAGCACTATGTTGGAGCGGGCCGCCTCGTTTCTAAGCCGTGTCAGATAGCATCGGGAAAATTCCGAGCACTGCTGGCCCACGCAATGTTCGGAGCTCGAACAGACTTCGTTCCAGGTCCGGAAGTTATCGGGCAGCCAATCGATTTCGGAACGGTCGCCCGTATTTGATGTTGCCGCCCACTTCTGGAACCGGCGAAAAAGCCTCGCCTCCTCCTTGTTCCAGAGCGTAGGCTGATAGCAGAACTCCAGGAACCTGCGCCGGCACAGGTAATTTCTGCGTCCCTTGAGGCAGACGGCCTTTAGTTTTGGATCGATGTTTTTCTTGAGAAAGGGAATATCGTGATCGAGGATTTGGTCCTGGAGGGTCTTTGTGCCGGTCGATACGACCACTTTTTTGCCACTGAGTATGGCCGGAACCAGATATGCCCAAGTCTTGCCGGTGCCGGTGCCGGCCTCTGCCAGGAGCGGGGTCCGGGAGCGAAAACATTCCAAAACGGCCTGAGCCATTTCAAGCTGGCCCTGGCGGTACTCGAAACCTTCAACTTTTGACGCCAGAATTCCCTGGCGCCCGAAATATTTTTGCATCTGAAAACTCAACTCAGTGAGCAGTGAGCAGTGATGAGAAAAAGAGAAGGCCCTTTCTGTTCACCGTTCACTGTCGTTACAGCTTAACCTGTTTCACGAAAATAATGCTTGGGTGCGTTCGAAGGACTTCCAGCGCCTCCGGGGGAGCTTCGTTGTCGAGCCGTACTATAGCGATCGCCCTGTCCCTTTCACGGCTGCGGGCGAGGTGCATGTTGGCGATATTCACCTTGAAATTACCGAGCGTCGTCCCAATGTGGCCGATGGTCCCCGGTTTGTCCAGGTTCTGGATAATGAGGTTGATTCCTTCCAGTTCCGCCTCCAGCATATAGTCGTTCAGCCTAACGAGCCGGACCTCCCGTCCCGGAAAGACCGCTCCCGAGGAGGAATATTGCTCTTTTCCGCACCCCTTTACCTTTACTGTGATCTCGCCGGTATAGCCCCTGGACTGGGAAGTCGTGGACACGGTAAGCTCGATCCGGCGTTGTTTGAGAAGAAGAGGCGCGTTTATCAGGTTCACCTTTTCGGCCATGATCGGGTCGAGCAGCCCCTTGATTACGGTCTGAGTAAGGGGCTGTGTCGGGACATCCTGGAGGTCGGAGCCCGCATAGGTGATCTCGATCTTTTGCACCGCCCTGCAAAGCTGGCCCTGGAGATTGCCGAGCCGCTCGGCCAGCAGCAGGTATGGACGCAGTCTTTCGTAGTCCTTCATGCTGATCGACGGGAAGTTGATGGCGTTTCGAATCAGCCCTCGCTGCAGATAATCCAGAATCTGGGAGGCGATTGCCAAAGAGACGTTTTCCTGCGCTTGCAGGCTGGAGGCCCCCAGGTGAGGGGTGAAAATGACGTTGAGCATATCGAGCAGAGGACTCCCGGTGGGAGGCTCTTTTTCGAAAACATCGAGCGCGGCCCCAGCCACATGACCCTTCGAAAGAAACTCGCCCAGGGCTTGCTCATCTATCAGCCCGCCGCGGGCGCAGTTGACAATGCGCACGCCGGGTTTGGTCTTTGCCAGGGTCTGCCGGTTCAGTATCCAATGGGTCTCCCCGCTTAGGGGCGTGTGCAGGGTAATGAAATCCGATCCGGCTAGCAGATCGTCAAGTGAGACATACTCGACGCCCAAAACCGCCGCCATCTCGGGCACTATGTGCGGATCATGGACAAGGACCCTCATTTTCATTGCAAGGGCGCGGTCGGCGACAATCGAGCCTATTTTCCCAAGACCCACTATGCCAAGGGTCTGGTGATAAAGCTCGGTGCCGACAAATTTTTTCTTTTCCCACAGCCCACGACGCATAGACCCGGTCGCTTGCGGGATGTGGCGCGCCAGTGCGAGCATCAATGCCAGGGTATGCTCGGCGGCGGCCATGGCGTTTGCCCCCGGAGTGTTCATGACCAGTATCCCCCGGGCGCTGGCCGCTTCGACGTCGATATTGTCCACGCCCGTACCTGCCCTGCCGACAACTTTGAGCCGCGGAGAGCTTTCGATCAGATCGGCGGTGACCTTGGTGCGGCTGCGCACGATCATGGCGTCGTATTCGGGCAAAATCCCCTTGATTTCAGCCGCGCCAAGCCCCTCGGGCGTATCCGCCTCAACCCCTTCGGCCGAGCGCAAAACCTTTAGACCGCTTTCATCGAGTCCGTCGCAAATGAGTATTTTCATCATTTAAACTTACCCCAGATATGCTTTCTGAACCTCCGCATTTTCCGACAGCGCCTGCGATTGGCCTTCGAGCACTATTTTGCCAGCTTCCAGAACATAAGCCCGATTAGCGTATTTTAAAGCGATTCGTGCGTTTTGTTCTACAATTAAAATCGTTGTGCCGCTCTCGTTCAGTTTCTTGAGCACCCGAAAGAGTTCGACCATAAGAAGAGGCGACAGTCCCATCGAAGGCTCATCGAGCAGGACGAATCCGACACCGCTCATAAAAGCCCGTCCGACTGCGAGCATCTGTTGCTCGCCGCCGCTCAGCAGGTCTCCTCTTTGAGATTTGCGGTCGGCCAGACGGGGAAAGAGCGCAAAAACACGTTCGTAGTCCCTTTGAATCTGCTCCCGGTCATTTCTTGCAAACGTTGCCAGCTTCAGGTTTTCAAAGACGGTGAGGTTTCCGAAAATATGCCTGCCCTCCGGCACAAGGCCGATTCCGTACTTGGATACAAGGGTATGGGCGGGGACCGGAAGAAGGTCGGTCCCGTTGAATTTTATTCCACCTTTGCTCACCCGGGGTCCTTCGGGGGGCGCAAGACGCATGATGCTCATAAGAGTGGTGGATTTACCGGCGCCGTTGGCGCCAAGCAGCGCGACTATCTCACCCTCCTCGACACGAAAGGATATCCCGTGCAGCGCCTCGATGTTTCCGTATTTGACGTGAAGATCAGATACCTCGAGCATGGACCGGTCCTTCTTCGCCCAGATAGGCCTCAATGACGCGGCGGTTCTGCCTGATTTCATCCGGCCGGCCCTCGGCGATCGTTTCGCCGAAATCGAGTACCAACATGTTCTCGCAGACGTTCATCACCACCCGCATCTGGTGCTCTATCAACCAGATCGTCAGCTTAAATTCGTCTCGAATCCACCGGATCATTTCTATGAGCCGGCCGACTTCACCAGGGTTCATCCCGGCGGCCGGTTCATCGAGCAGAAGGAGCCTGGGCCGAAGCGACAGGGCGCGGCCAATCTCCACACGCCGCTGAAGCCCGTAGGGGAGGTTCTTCGGAAATTCGAGCGCGTATGGCCGAAGCCCCAGCAAATCCATGAACTCCTCAGCCGTCTTTTTGACCTGCCGCTCGCTTCTTGCGAACCCTGGGGTGCGCAACACCGACTGTAAAAACCCGTAACCGAGCTGATGATGCTGAGAGACACACATGTTTTCGAAAACGCTAAGGCTGTTCCAAAGGCGGATATTCTGGAACGTGCGCGCTATTCCCAGGGCCGTAACCTGATGGGGTCGCAGGCCGCCTAAATCGTGGTCCAGGAATCGGATTTGACCTTCCGACGGACGGTAAAAACCGCTCACCATATTGAAGACAGTCGTCTTGCCTGCGCCGTTAGGGCCTATCAGGCCCATCAGCTCACCGCCCTGCAGGGTCAGGTTAAGATCATACACCGCCCTCAGGCCGCCGAAAAAGTGGGTCAGGTTTTTTATTTCCAGAAGAGCCATTTTACGCCCGTCCTTCTCTGGGCGCAAACCACCTGCGCAGCTTCGGGAAAATGTCGGTGAGTTCCCTGTGTCCCATGATCCCCTCGGTCCGGAAGATCATTAGAAGAATGAGCAGAAACGGCACCGCGACCCATTTTACGACTTGAAGCGGTCGAAACGCCTCGAGGGCAAGCGTAAAGATAATCGCGCTGATCACCGAGCCGCTTAACGATCCCATTCCGCCGAGATAAACCATGACCAGCGCTTCGGTCGACTTCATGATGGTGAAGCTCCCGGGGTTTATATATCCCAGCACGTGCGCGAACAGGCCCCCCGCTATTCCTGCTAACCCCGAGGAGAGCATGAAAGCCACTATTTTCATACGCTTTGTATTTACGCCCATTATCTCGGCCGCAATTTCGTCGTCCCTGAGCGCGACAATGCCTTTGCCGTAGGTCGAATTTACAAGCCGATGGATTATCCAAACAGTTACCCCAACCGATATGAAGACCCAGATCATGGTCCATGGGAGATTTAAAACCTTTTCCATTGAATCGATCACGTTGCGCATGCCCATAAAACCGCGCGCGCCGCCGATCGGCTGGATGTTCTCTATAGAGCTCTTTACGATATAGTTAACGGCCAGGGTTATTATCGCAAGGTAGTCGCCCCGCGTCTTGAAAGAGGGCACCGCGACGAGCAGCCCTGCAAGGGCGGCTGCGGCGCCGCCGGCAATAAGAGTAACCGGGAAAAGATAAATTGCGCTGGAAGGGGAAAGCAGAGGCGGCCCGAAAATCGAGCTGCTCGTGAACAGCATAACGTTTAGAATCGAGGTGACATAGGCCCCGACGGCCATGAATCCGGCATGTCCCACCGAGAACTCGCCCATGTACCCGTTCACGATGTTGAGCGAACTTGACAAGATTATATTTATCCCCACATACATCAGAACGAGCTGCATGTATGCGTTCAAAATGCCGAGTTTGGTGGCGAGCACACCAAGGGCGCAAAGTGTCGTGTAAGATAGAACGGAGCTGTATCTGCGCATAGCTGCCTAAATCTTTGTGGCCCTTGCCACACCGAAAATTCCTGTGGGCTTTATGCTGAGGAATACCAGCAGAATGCTGAAAGCAATAAGATCGCGCAGAGTCGATGGAAAGAAAGCTGCAACGAATATTTCAACGAACCCGAGGAGAAATCCCCCCGCAATGGCGCCGCGTATTTCCCCAATCCCGCCCAGAACGGCCGCAATGAAAGCCTTCCAACCGACGAGCGCCCCCATATAGGGGTCAAGTACCGGGTAGGCGGTGGCGAAAAGCACTCCTGCAAGGGCCGCCATTGAAGATCCCAGGACAAAAGTGAACACGATGACCGTATCCAGCGGAATGCCCATCAACGGCACGGCCATCCTGTCGTAGGAGATGGCGCGCATCGCCATTCCGATTTTGGTTTTTCTCACGATTGTCTCGATCAGAACGAAAACCAGAACTGTGGTGAGGATCACCAGCACCTTGATGTTGGTGAAAGTCACCCCTGCGATGTTGTGAACCTCATTTGAAAAAAGCTGGGGAAAGCTGCGGCGGCTGGCCCCTAGAATGGCCAGATTGCCGTTCTCAAGGATCAGCCCGCACATCAGGGCCGTAATTACAACATAGAGGCGCGATGCACCCTTGCGCCGCAGGGGACGGTAGGCGACCCGCTCGATGGCTACGCCGACTCCCGATGTAATTATCATGGTGATCGTCACGGTCAGGCCGAAAATCAGTGCCGGCGGCAAGTGGAGCGAAAACCCCGCATAGCGGCCGAGCAAAAGAGAGGCTATAAAAAAACCGGTGTATGCCCCCACCATGAATATGTCCCCGTGGGCGAAGTTGATCAGGAGCAGCACCCCGTAGACCATCGTATAGCCTAGGGCGATCAGGGCGTAGAAGCTCCCCCACTGCAGGGCGTTAAGCAGGTTCTGGGAAAATGTTTCTAAAAACAAGCGGTACCCTTTGGAAAACAGAGTTTCAGATGAAAGGCCCCGGACATGCCTGTAGAAGCTAAAATATCAGATAGGAGGGCAGCTTTCCAAATAATTGTGGCAGGCCGGAAAGCCAGCCACACATATAACCCTGTATCAAGCTGCTTCAAAGGGGAATTCAACAGGTTCGCTTATCTTGCCGGGAACGCGTTAAAAGCAATCCGTTACAATGTTTTCTTCCATCGGCAGAGCTTTTGGTGTAATGGATTCGAGTACATAGAGGCTTGCCGGATTTGGGAAAGAAGGTAAATAAGTTTGCTCCCAAAGGGAAGCTGGAGCAGAAAAAAGCGACTTTGCCGCTCTTTTCCATTTTCGGTGCGAAAGGGAACTGATGG
>JBELAB010000092.1:0-8632 GCA_049509275.1 Syntrophobacteraceae bacterium
AACCCGTTTGTAAGCATTGACGAGAAAGGGTTGGGGAAACTGATGCAAATGGCCGTGGATTTGGGTCGAAAAACGCGCCCTGACCTGGAAATTGGAATTTGCGGAGAACACGGAGGTGACCCAAAATCCATAGCTGTCTGCCACGATCTCGGACTCAATTACGTTAGCTGTTCGCCGTTTCGCGTGCCCATTGCCAGGCTGGCGGCCGCGCAGGTTGCCTTAAAAGAGCACGGCAAAGATAGCCGGCAGACTGGAAAAAGCGGGAAGCGGCACTGAGGACTGAGCAAAAGCGGCGACCGTGCGCGCAGCCATGCAGAACGCACAGACATTAAACGTGGTGCGTTTGAAGGCAAGCCAAATTTTAAGCGCATCAGAAAGTGAAGTGACAGTGATGTCAAGGTCTCGCTTCGCGGGGGCTTCGCCCTGCTTCACTTTGTGAAGTGTGCTTACCCGGCCTCCCTTAGCGACATGTGAGCGCGTAGAGCGGAGGCCGGCCGCTCATTCTCGGCAACCCACCCGCCCGCGAGACGGGGCGGGAGCGGGAGGCCTCATTTGGACCCGGATTTATTCAATTATCTGGTCTTTACCGGCGTCTGGAGACCAGACAGGGAGCGGGCCGCACATGCCGGTATCGGGATCGTACCTGTGCCGGTACGAGCAGCCGACTTCGGTCGATCTCTGCATGTGGTTCCAGCCCTTAACGTAATAAGAGCATTCGTCATTGAAGCAGACGTAAAAATATTCCGCGCTCCAGGTCGAAAGGGGCGGGGTCCTCCACCTCTGCATTTTATTACTGCAATGTGGGCAGATAGTCTTGTCTTCCTGCATTTCATTCTCCACCAGTATTATTTTCCGATATCCCGCTCAAGCTTCAGTGCATGGCTTTCCGTTACTCGGGTTGCAGTTCGACCGGATAATGCTCCGGGCTGAACTGCCTGTTTTTAGAGAAGATATCGGCAAACTGCTTCATCGTATCCTTCATAACCTGGTTGTAATTCTTGACGTTTGTATCGAAAACGGCGCCGATTTTTTCGTAGCTCAGATTCGGCAAATCCCCAGCCATTGCGAGATATTGTTTTCTCACCTCCTCGGGCAGCGCGTTTACCATATTCTGTCCAAGCATGGATTCGAAGAGCCGGTACATATCGCCCAGGAGTTTTTTGAGATCGTCGCTCTGATGCTGTTCCCCTTTTTTTTCCACCAGCGTTTTGAGGAAATTCATGATATAGGGATTTCGAATTGGCGCGGAGGGGGCCGGTTTTTGAAACACATCGTTCTTTTGTTCGGACATATTCACTTTCTCCGGTTAATTGAACAGATTATCGAATATCGGAGCGGCTCGCGGAATCTGGAGATGAATTTTGACGTCTGATATCCAAGGGAATGAAAACCGCTTATCGCAAATTGTTCAAGCACAAAATGCACCGAAGCGCTCAATTATGCGGGACATCGCCACGGGGTGCCGTCATTTCTCCATTAGACCGGGCGAAGTTCAACGCAATTGTGAGACAGCGGAGGAGAGGATATTCCATCCTGATCGGAGGGTGAGGATATCTGCCTCCGATCGGTTGTCATTATCGCGGCTGAGGGTTATCATTCTCCGGCTTACACTTTGGTTTGCAATGGCTTTTCTTTTACCAGCAGCAGGATTGGGCGCAGACAATGGGAACAGGTAAAACTTATCAGGAGATAAACGAAAAGATACGCAGAGGCATGGCTGTCGTAGTCACGGCGCAGGATATGGTCGAAATAGTGAGGAAGAAGGGAGTTGCAAGGGCTGCGAAGGAGGTGGACGTTGTGACCACCGGGACTTTTGCTCCCATGTGTTCCTCGGGCGCCTTCATAAATTTCGGACATGCCAGTCCGCCCATAAAGGCGTCAAAGGTCTGGCTCAATAATGTCCCTGCATATGCAGGCCTTGCCGCTGTAGATATCTACATCGGCGCAACCGAACCGGAGGCCGATGACCCTCTTAACAAAATTCACCCCGGCGCGTTCGAATACGGCGGCGGGCACGTCATTCAGGACCTGGTGAGCGGAAAAACGGTCCACCTTCGCGCGGAAGCTTATGGGACCGACTGCTATCCCAATCGTTATTGCGAAAAGGATTTTACATTGAAGGAGCTTCCCTTCGCAACGATGTGCAATCCGCGAAACGCCTATCAAAACTACAATTGCGCCGTTAACGTCTCCAAGAAGACAATTTACACATACATGGGCACCCTGAAGCCCAACCTTGGAAACGCCAATTATTGCTCAGCCGGTCAGCTCAGCCCCTTGCTGAACGATCCCTATTACAAGACCCTTGGCCTGGGTACGCGAATCTTCCTGGGAGGCGCCCAGGGCTTCATAACCTGGCACGGCACTCAGCACAGACCCGAAACGGCGCGGCTTCCAAATGGGACCCCTCGCAGCCCGGCAGGTACGCTGATGCTGATGGGCGACCTCAAGGAGATGAGTCCGCGATGGCTCATGGGTGCGAGTATCCTGGGCTACGGGACCTCTCTGGTGGTTGGGGTCGGGATCCCTATCCCCATCCTGGACGAGGAGATGGCCCAATTTACGGGCATTTCCGACGAAGATATCGTTACCCAGGTAAAAGACTACAGTTTCACACTGCAAGACCCGATTTGTGAAGTCAATTACGCCCAACTGCGCTCCGGAACGATCAGAGTCGAGGGCAAAGAAATCCCAACTGTGCCGCTCTCCAGTTATGTTCGCGCAAAAGAAATCGCCGAGATTCTCAGGAGTTGGGTCGAAAAAGGCGAGTTCATGCTTGGAGAGCCTCAGAGCATGATTCCCTCCGTCCCGAGGGCCGAGGCGGCGCAGGTGAAGGCCACCGGATGAGGCGGCTGGGAGACGGTGATAAAATTGGCGGAATCATGCCGATTTAAGCTGGATTCAGGCCTTCGGCGTCGATTCATCCAGTCCATAGCCGCAGTAAGGACGCAAAGGGCAGATGGAACATTTCGGCTTCCGGGCGACGCAAATGGTTCTGCCATGCTGGATCAACTGATGAGAGAATTTGATCCATTTCTCCTTCGGTATAAGGGCCATCAGGTCCTGCTCGATTTTGTCCCGGTCCTTTTCACGGGTCAGACCAAGCCTTGCCGACACCCGCGAAACGTGCGTATCGACGGCGATTCCCGGAATGCCGAAAGCATTGCCCAATACTACATTTGCCGTTTTTCGTCCTATTCCGGGCAGTTCGACCAATGTATCTAGGTCCGGAGGCACCCGGCCGTTAAACCGGTTGGCCAGAATCTTGCACGACTCTTTTATGGCCAGCGCCTTATTATGATAGAAACCCGTGGATTTGATGTCCTGTTCCAGTTGCTCTATGGGGACATCGGCATACGCCCTGGCAGAGCGATACTTTTCGAACAAGGCCGGTGCAACCTTATTTACCCGATCATCGGTGCACTGGGCTGAGAGGATGGTCGAGATCAAGAGCTGGAGCGGGTCATGGAAGTCGAGCGAACATTTTGCGTCGGGATAGAATTCGTCGAGTATTTTCAGGATTGACTTTACCTTGAGGGAAGATGTATGAATGCCGCCCAAAAAGACTCTCCTTTTCCCAATGGTGATGACTTGCAAAGAATTCCGGCGAGATTAGATTTATATGTCAAACTTCCGATTTGATTTCAAGCCAAAACGTCATTTCATGACTCAGACCGCCCGGGCTCGAGCGCAATTCGTGATACGGCAGGCGCACAATGAAATTTAAAAACAAAGAGCTGTTCAAGTCAATAACTTCCAAGACCCACGCCAGAAGGGTGAGCGGTATCCACATCATAATCTGCCCTTTTTGCGATACCGGCCATCACATACCGACTGACTTCGACTCGATCCACCGCTGCACCTGCGGAGCGTGTTTCAAGGTTTGTGGAACCGATATGCTGGAGACTGGAGTGGGGGACATTGCCGGCACCCTTTGGAACGAAGAGGAACTGGGTCTGGTCCGCTCTGTTCCCGTCGATTTCTGCAACATAGTCATAGAGAGAGATTTCGATCGTTTGCTTGACCTAAAGCACACCTCACCCGATCCATGCGGGATAGAGCGCTTCTGCAAATATGACGTCGACATCAACCTGAGCCTCGTCTGGGTAAAGAGGCTGTTCTGAGCAGCCCGGGGTCCATCCGGGAACACCGGGTGAGACACTCGCAGTTTCGCCCGCGCTTTTAGCCCCAAAGCTCAAATCCGGATCTTTCCATTATCACCGTTTGGGACCCACAGGGAAACCGTTCTGCGCTTGTGATTTGCGTCGGTGATTCTGTCGCCGGTGATTCTTGACACCGCATGCGGAACAGGGTATGTTCCGAACACCGGGGATGTAGCTCAGTTGGGAGAGCGCAGGCTTCGCAAGTCTGAGGTCGTGGGTTCGAATCCCATCATCTCCATCACAAAGCCCTTTAATGATGCCGGCTTGTTCATTTCAGCGGCGCTATGCACGCGGAACGCTTCAATCTCGACGCTCCGCGTGGCGGGGTCCTGAGCCCGGCAGCCACTCATTCCGGCTTCTACCCTCTCTACTCCAAACCATCCATAATTGATTCAGGAGTGTCATCGCAATGAAGAAAAATGCATGGGTCTCAGCAATGTTTCTTTTTCTGGTCTTATTTTCGGCAATGATCGCGTGTCAAGGGATCACCTGGGCGGCGGACCCCGCAACATACGAACAGACAGTGGCTCGCTGGACCTCCTATAAGGACGTAGCCGACTGGATGCACAAGGAATTCAGCTACGACCAGGGCAAAAGCAAGATGGTCCATGGATGGCAGCCCCAAACCCCGGAACAGTCCTTTAAGTCTAAGTCGGGTATCTGCCAGGACGGCGCCCTGTTCGCCAAGGACGCTCTGAACAGAATCAACCCGGCTTACCACGCAAAAATAGTGTTCATCAAGAACAGGCAGGGCCCGCCCCATCATTGGGTCACGTCCCTTAGAGTGGATGGAAAGCTCTACATAATAGACTACGCAGCAGGCAGGAACTGGCGTTCTATGATGGGAGTCCACGGGCCGTACGACTCGCTGGATGATTACAAAAGATTTCTGTCTTCCCTTGCAGTTCCTAAATTCGATTGTGAACTCGTCACGGAAACGGATAAGTGACTACCTGGAACAATAGGTCAAAAGGGGTCCGGCCAGGTTCAACTCCCCCTGCCGATTTACCGGTGTCCCCCCTGTTTTCCTGTCGCCTGCAAACCGTTACCGGGTTTATATGGCGATGGGTTCAAATCACATAGCAAAGCTTTAGTAGAAAGGGGCGGGGATTTCCCGGCTAGCAGAAAAACCCCGCCCCTATTCTTGGGCATTACCAACAATAACCGGACGCCTGCACCCGCCTCATTTCACGGCTTCGACCTTTTTCGGGCGGGGCGGGCTGATTATGGCTTCGCCGTCCAGAACCAACGTTCCGTCCTGCGATGAACAGGTGGTTCTTAACCGCAGTTGTTTTTTCTCGCTCATAATCTCGATTACTTCAACGCGCGCGGTCACGGTGTCGCCGATTCTGACCGGAGCGAGGAAATTAAGCTCCTGCCTGACATAAACGGAACCAGGACCTGGCAGACGCGTTCCCAGGACAGTCGAGATGAGCCCTGCCGCCAGCATGCCGTGAGCGATCCTTGTTTTGAAAAAAGTTTCTCGCGCATACTCTTCATTGATATGAGCGGGATTGAAATCACCGGTCACACCGGCGTAAAGGTAGACGTCTGATTCGGAGACCGTCTTTGAAAACTCAGCGGTTTCGTTGAGCCTGATTTGCTCAATTGTTTTCCCGATCATATGATTTTCTCACTTCTTCTTTACTTGCCCTTGAGGATATTTCGCGCAATCACGAGGCGCATTATTTCGTTGGTGCCTTCGTAGATCTGCGTGATTTTAGCGTCTCGCATATGCCTTTCCACCGGGTACTCTTTGGAGTATCCATATCCGCCAAAAATCTGCACCCCTTCGACAGCGGCCCACATTGCGGTGTCCGAAGCGAGGAGCTTGGCCATTGCGGATTCTTTTTCGTAAGGCTTCTTATTTTGCTCGAGCCACGCCGCGCGCAGGATCAGCAGTTCAGAGGCATCCAGTTGGGTGGCCATATCGGCGAGCTTAAACTGGGTGGCCTGAAAACCGGAAATGGGCTGGTTGAACTGCTCACGGGTTTTGCTGTAATCAAGTGAGGCTTCCAGGGCAGCCCGACCGATGCCAAGCGCCTGGGAAGCGATTCCGATGCGCCCCCCATCCAGGGTGGTAAGCATTTGCTTGAAACCCTCGCCGGGTTTGCCCAGCAGGTTTTCCGCCGGTATGCGAGCATCCTCGAAGATCAGTTCCGCCGTCCCGGAGGCGGTAATTCCGAGCTTTTCCTCGACTTTGCCCACGCGAAAGCCAGGCGTTTTTTCGAAATCTATAATGAAAGAACTTATACCCTTGTACCCGGCGGACCTATCGGTAAATGCAGCCAGGACGCAGTATCTTGAAACATTTCCGCTGGTGATAAAACACTTGGTCCCGTTTATCACCCATTCATTGCCCTTTAGAACCGCCGTGGTCAACATTTTTGCCGGGTCGGACCCTGCGCCCGGCTCGGTCAGCCCGTAGCAGCCAAGCTCTTTACCGCTTGCGACGGGACGCAGGTATTTTTGCTTTTGCTCCTCGGTGCCGTAAGCGTACACCGGAAAATTGTAGAGGCTGTTGCAAACGCTCATGATGACCCCGCACGAGGCGCATGCTTTGGATATTTCAATCAAGGCCAGGGCATAGCAGAGGTAGTCCATTCCCCCTCCGCCATATTCTTCCGGAATCGTTATGCCCATAAGACCCAGTTCTCCCATTTTTGCGCATATTTCAGCGGGATGAGCGTGGGTGCGGTCAAGTTCGGCAGCAACGGGCTTGATTTCCCTCTCGGCAAACTTGCGGGCCATGTCCTGAATCATCTTCTGCTCGTCAGTTAACTCGAAATTCATGTTGTATTCCTCCGTGGGGAAAAGGTTTATCCTGACAGGGTTCCCTTGAACTGGGGCTTGCGTTTTTCCAGAAAAGCGGTAACACCCTCCTTCATATCCTGCAATCCGAAGCAGACTCCGAAGGCTTCAGCCTCAATGGCGCAGCCATTTTTCAGGTCCACGTCGGCGCCGGAGTTGACAACTTTCTTTATGGCCTTAAGTACCGCCAGTGGTTTGGAGGCAAGCGTGCGTGCGACTTTCATGGTTTCATCTAAAAGCTGGTCGGCCGGAAAAACTTTGGTCACAAGGCCAAGGTCTTTGGCCTGCTGAGCATCTATCATGTCTCCGGTCATGCACATCTCTTTTGCCTTGGCGCGGCCCACTATACGAGTGAGCCTCTGCGTTCCGCCAAATCCGGGAATGAGCCCAAGATTTACTTCCGGCTGGCCGAATCTCGCCTTGTCGGAAGCGTAGATAAAATCGCAGGACATTGAGATTTCGAGCCCGCCTCCGAGTGCAAAACCGTTCACACACGCTATAACGGGCTTGGGAAGATCTTCGATCTGGAAGAAAATCCGCTGGCCCTTTTCTGCCAGGCGAAGGGCGGTCAAAGGGTTAAGTTTGATGAACTCGGTTATATCGGCGCCAGCCACGAACGCTTTGTCACCGGCCCCGGTAAATACCAGCACGCGAATTGCGTCCTCCTGGGCCGCGCGCGCTATCACATCGGCAACCTCGTTCAGCGTGGATGCATTAAGAGCGTTCAGGGCTTTGGGCCTGTTAAACGTCATGACCCCCACACCATCTTGAATCTCAAAAAGGACATTCTCATAGTTCACAGGAGCACCTCCATCAGCTTGAGTACATTTCAGGGTCTTTGAACGGCAGGGAGCGGTCCCCTGCCCTTCGCCTATATACACAGGGTCGCGATTGCTTTGTTGGAGCCGCGCGTTTTACATGCACGAGAGTGGTAAGAAATCTTGTTCCTGAAGCACCTATCGGGTTTCCAGGCGTTTTAGCAGTATATGGGAACAAACCCTGTTGTGTCAAATGAAATAGCGGTCTTATAGATGTGCAGGGACGATTACTCGGGTAGCCGCAGCCATATCACAGCGCCTGCGCGAAACGCGACAGGTTTTCAACTGCTCCGATTGCCACCAGGATATCCCCGGCCTGGACTTTCTCATGCGGAGGTGGATTGAATATCATCGTTCCTCCAGAGCGCTTTATGGCCACTACAATCAAGTCGTAGGTACTTCGAATGCCCGAGCCGATAAGTTCCATGCCGGCCAGCTTTGAATTGTCAGGAATGCGGATTTCTTCCATGCCGAGTTCCATTCCCTGCTCGGACAAGGCAAGTTCCAGAAAATCCGTAACGGTAGGCCTCAAAATGTTGTGTGCTATCCGGGTCGCCCCGATGGCATATGGCGAAACAACCCGGTCGGCCCCGGCCTTGAGAAGTCTTTTGTCCGTACCGGGAGAGTTGGCGCGCGCGTATATGTGCAGGTCTTTATTCAAATCGCGCGCGGTAAGGACGATGAAAACGTTTTCCGAATCTTTGGCGACTACGGATATCAAACCTTTGGCACGGCGGATCCCTGCGGAGATAAGATTTTCCTCGTCTGTAGAATCCCCGGAAAGGTACGCCAGGTTTTTTTCTCTCAAGCGGGCAAGAGCGGATTCATCGGACTCAATGA
>JBELAB010000093.1:0-8616 GCA_049509275.1 Syntrophobacteraceae bacterium
GTCCCGGTGGATGAAGGGGCGGGCACGATCACCGGGGGAGTATCGGGGATGAAGGTGCTGATTGTCGGAATCGAATCAACCCGGGGTGTCTTTTCCTTTGCTTTTTCCTGTTCTCCGGCGGGCGAATCGGGTCGTATATCCGTTCTCTCTTCTTTGCCTGAAACGCTGTGTCTTTGAAGTGCAGTTTCTTCAAGCTTGCGGATTATTTCCCCGACCCCGAATTTCTCGGCCTGTGAAACTTCCATTCCGATGATGAGGTCGGAGGCATAGTCCACTGTCTGGTGAAGCAGGTCCAAAATCCGGGGGAAAGGAGCAATCTCTTCGCGTTTCAATGCGGAAAAAGTATTCTCCAATGCCTGGCAAATCGCCACGATGTCGGAGCGATTCACTGAACGAGCCGCTCCCTTCAGGCTGTGCGACTCTCTGTATATGGTCTCAATGATCTCGCCGTGCTTTTCGGGGCCGCCTTTTTCGATCTCGATGAGACCGGAGGATATGATCCTGAGATGGTCCCGAGCCTAGATTTTAAACATGGGAAGGAGTTTTTTCAGAAGGTCCTCATCCTTCCGATCCATACCGGTTCCTCATTTTCAAGATATAAGACGACGTTTCGGGTTGTGGAGATTACGCGGGTCATTCCCGCCGATTCGCAACTACACTTTATATTTTCCCACCATTTCCTTGAGCTTCTGGCCGAGCTGGTGCAGGTTATGCGCGGCCTGTTCGGCCTGCCTGGTGGCAGAAACGTTTTGCTGGGAAGCTTGCTTGATGTTTTCCATCGCCATCGCAATCTGGTCCATGCCCACAAACTGCTGCTGGCTGGACGCGGCGATCTGGGTAGCCGCCTGCGTAGATTCCGCAATGCTTTCCGCCAGTTTTTTAATGGACTCTCCGGATTCGGCTGCCTGCTTCACACCCCCATCCACCGCCTTGCTCACCTGTTCGGCGGCCATCACCGATGCACCGGTTGCCTTCTGAATATCTCCGAGAATGGCCCGCACCTGCTCCGTTGCCTGTTTCGATTGGTTCGCCAGGCTCTTGATTTCCTGGGCAACCACCGAAAATCCTTTCCCATGCTCTCCGGCTTTCGACGCCTCGATTGCGGCGTTTACCGCAAGCAGATTAGACTGCTGGGCCAGGTCGCTAACCGCCGTGATGATCTCCCCTATTGTCTGGGTCTGTTCGCTCAATCTGATAATGCTCTCGGCGACCGATTCCATCAACGCCCTGATATGGTTGATTCCCTCGACCGTTTTTGTGACGGCGGCATTACCCTGCTGGGCTACAAAGACCGCCTTCTGCGCACTCTCGGAAACACTCATCGATCTTTCGGATGACAACTGTGCGGTCTGCTTGACTTCTTCGACGGTCGAAGTAGCTTCGGTTATCGACGCGGCCGTTTGGGTTGAAACGGAAGCCAGCTCCGTGGTTAATGTCAGGATCTCGCTGACGGAGGATACCAGGACATTTGCCGCCTCCTGTACCTGCTGGTTCACCGCCCGGAGATTTTCCTCGGCCTGCTTGCGTTCGGTGATGTCACGGGCGGCGGCGAAGACGCCCTGTATTTTGCCCGATTCGCTCATGTACACGGCTGCGTTATAGAGTACGTCCGTAAGGCGGTCGGATGTGTGGCGGATGGTGAGGGGATAATCCCTGACAAACCCTTGAGAGATAACTTTCTTGTAGCCTTCTCTCGCCTTTTCCGGCTCGGTAAAATAGTCCGAAAAATCGCTCCCGATCAAACGTTCGCGAGAAAAACCGGTAACCAGTTCCGTTGCCTTGTTCACGTCCGTTATTTTTCCATCGGGACTGATGGTTACCAACGGATCGAGACTTGCTTCGAGAAGGCTTCGAGTGTAGAGCGAAGCTCCCCGTAATTCCTCTTCCATCCTTTTGCGCTCGGTGGTATCGCGCGCGGCGGCAAAAACGCCCATGACCTTTCCATCCACATCCTTGTACACGGACGCGTTATACAGTACATGGGTCAGCTTCCCGCTGAAATGCCTGATCGTGAGTGGATAGTCGGTAACAAAGCCTTTTTCGAATACCTGGCGGTATCCCTCGCGCGCCAGTTCCGGTTCGGTAAAGTAGTTTGAAAAGTCCGTGCCTATGAGCTGCTCGCGCCCTACGCCGGTGACTTTTATGGTGGCTTCGTTGACGTCGGTAATTTTCCCTTCCGGGCTAATCGTGACCAGCGGGTCGAGACTCGCCTCGATCAGGCTCCGGGTATATGTGGATGCTTTTCGCAACTCTTCGGCCAGTTTTTCACGTCCGGCGCCAAACCAACTCATCTGTAATCCTCCCTATGGTCACGCTTCTTCGTGGACGATAATTTCCTTATCCGCCAAAAGTTTTCTCGCGTCCAAAATCACCGTTCGCTCCCCTGTAACGCCCCTGAGATATTCCTCACGGATACCCGTGAGGGTGGGAAGCGGGGGCTCGATGTCCCTCATCGCAATCTCTTGAACACCGAGTATGGAGTCGGCAAGGATACCAAATTCCATGGTGTGGTCATGAATGATTATTACCTTGTTGAAGTCCGTGATCCCTTTTTCAGGCAATTCGAAGAATTTCTTGATATCGATGACGGAAATGATCTGCCCGCGCACGTTGATCAACCCAAGGACGAACGGAGGCGTACAGGGAAGGGGCGTATAGTCTTTAAGCGGATAGACCTCGCGGACATATCCGGACTCGATGCCATAACGCTCATTGGCCAGCATGAACTCCACTACTTCAAGAGTGTCTCCGGTCTGTTCCTTGCCGGGCTGCCGGGCCAGAAGATCGGCCCTTGCCCTTAGAATCCTTTTCCTATCTTCGGGACTTGGTGAAAAACCCTTTGCTATCGAAGTGTTAATTGCTTCGACACGACGATGAATCGCACCCCAATCGACTTGCCCATCACTCATCTGGTTACCTCCCGATCTCCGCCTGCTGCATTGTCTTAATCATCTCTGTCAATCTCTGCGAGTTAATTCCCTCGGATTCGGGCAATACGTCTTCCGGACGTTTAAGATTTAAAAGCGAGAGGGCATTTTCAAAGTGCTTCACTGATTCTTTGAGTTTGCCGGACTTTCGGCTGATATTTCCCAAAGCTACATACGCCAGAATGAATTTCGGGTCGAGATAAAGTGTTCTATTGAGAGAAACGACGGCATCTTCCGTTCGACCCAATTCCTGAAGGATGTTTGACATTAGATAATGGTAACCGGCATGAAGCTTTTCTGCGGTTATGGCTTTTTCACACCATTCGAGCGCTTTGTCAAGCTTGCCCCAATTTGCGTATATGCGCGCAAGAAGTGCTAAACCTTTAGAGTGCGAAGGATTTTGCGAGAGCAGCTTCTCAGTTTTTTCCACCGCCTCCGGGTAGCAGCCCCCCTCATAAAGGGCTGTTGCCTCCTGCTGGAGGTCCTGCCGGATTTGAGTTCCAGGTCTGGAGATTCGCATTTCCAGCTGCGCGTCAGGGGGTTGGGGCCGCGAACTGATTTGTGCATCGAGGGGATTCGGCATGGGGGCGGTCCCTCGATTTTGAACAAACCCCGCAGCCGGTTTGAATGAGATTTTCGGTTCTTTAAAAGGTCTGCATGAGGAATCACTCGCTCCCTGTTGCCCCTCTTTTTTATAGAGAATCGTACCGGAGGTTCTCACCGTGGTGAACTGCGAGAAAATGGGGATGGATGATTCGGTGGGACTTACGATCAGGAAGCCGCCATCAACCAGGGATCGGTGAAGATTCGTCGCTACCTTGCCCGCCAGCTCCGGAACAAAGTACATAAGCACATTTCGGCAAAATATGATGTCTAGAGCGGTTGTATTATTCACAAGCGAGGGATACGCGTCTTCAACGAGATTCAGATAAGAAAAAGTCACCATTTGCCTTATCCGGGAGAGGACCTCAAAGCGGCCATCCTCCTTTTGGTTGAAAAATCCTTCTTTGATCCCCGGCTGTATGTCGCGGAAGGACCACGGGCGGTATATACCATTGGCAGCCTTTTGCAGAAATCGCATGTTGATGTCAGTTGCCAAAATGGTGATTCCCCAGTCCCCGATATCGGGAATCATCTTGCTGAGGAGGATGGCGATCGAGTAGGGTTCTTCGCCCGACGAACAACCCGCGCTCCAGATCCTGAGGTACCTTCCACTATTGCGGCGGAGTTGGATCAGGTCAGAGAGTATTGATTCCTCAAGGGTCTTGAATAATCTTTTGTCCCGAAAAAAATACGTTTCACCGACAGTAAGATGGCTGGCCAGGATTTCGATTTGACTTCTTGTCGGCAATGAAGACAGGAGCCATTCGATGCAGGAGTTGCCGTCCGGCATTCCCAACTCACGAGCTGCGGCGTTGATTCCGCGCTCCAGATCCCGCCTGCGTTCTTTGGGAAACCACAAACCCATCCTGACGGCAATGAAAGCGCTGAGCCGCGAGAGTTGTCCTTCAGGAATGGCTCTTGTCAATTTTACGCTCTCTATTCGACAAAACAAATAACCATGCCAATTCAATCATCCGTCATGGCTGCATCGAGCGCTAGTTCCTCTTCCAAAGAGAGGAATTTGTCGAGGTCATGAATGAGAATCATTCCATCTTCAAGCTTTGCCACACCGTCTATATAATCGATCCGGGGCAGGATATTCGATGAGTGGATAACATCACTCGCCGAAACCTCCACCAGTGACGATGCGGAATCGACGACAAGGGCCACTGTTCGCCCGGCCGTTTTTGCAATGATAAGCTGGTCGTCCAAACTTAGCTCTTTTTCCGGCAAACGGAAACGCCTTCGAATGTTCAAAACCGGAACAACCTGGCCCGCCAGGTTTATCACCCCTGTCACGATGTCAGGTGCAGAAGGCAAGGATATCACTTCCACGGTCCGAACGACCCTTTCAACAACCGACAGTCTCAGGCCATAGCGCTGCTCGTCCAGCATAAAGGCCACCAACTGCACTGATTCCTTCATAATCTCCTCTCCCGCATGCAGGTTCAGATGATTATCGGACATTTATGTGGAACTGGAAACCCAAAATAACCCCTTTCGGTTGCTCTGCTTCAAAATTAAGGGGTGCAGAGTGAAAACAATTAAATAATTCAGTAAAACAGGGTTGTCCGGAGGGAAACTAAAACTAAGCATTTGACTTATTGTCTTCTTGCTCCTATAGGTGCCGGTTGCGGCTTATTTGCGGCAGCCGGAGGGGGGTTTGGGTGACGCAGCATGTTGTATTAAAGAAGTTCGGGATTGAACTGTATAATCACACTAAATCAGAGCTCCTTGTATTGACATGAGTGTTTGTGATGTCGAGTTTAACCAAACCGGTGTCTGAATCCATGAAAAGTCATGAAATCAGCCCCGCAATGCGGGCGGTGCTTGGGCAGGTGTTTATCAACATGCCTTGGCGCTATATGGGTCAATATATTGACCTGGTTTTTGAAAACGGCATCAATATCGAGATCGGGTTTGGGGCCGACGATCTGGAAAGCTCTTCGGACGGTGCTGTTTGCGCCGCCATTGGGCGAATGCGTGAAAAAGGGACCCGAATCACCTTTCATGGGCCTTTTTGGGACTTGAGTTCCGGAAGCATTGATCCCGGGATAAGAAGAGTCAGTGTGTCGAGGCTGGGCAGCCTGTTCGACCTGGTGGAGAAAATCCGGCCGGAACAGGTCGTCTGCCATACCGGCTTCGATCCGAGGCATCATCGGGGGCATCGCCGAGAGTGGATTGAGAACAGTCTTTCTACATGGGCGCCTTTTGTCCGGCGAGCGGAAATCATTAGGACGCCGCTGGTTTTGGAGAATGTCTGGGAGGAAGACCCGGAGCTGCATCTGGAGTTATTGGAGGGGATAAAATCGCCATGGTTTGGTTTTTGCCTGGATATTGGGCACCAGCACTCGTTTTCCAGGACAACACTGGACAAATGGCTCGATGCGATTTGGCCGTACTTGAAGGAAGTGCACCTTCATGATAATGATGGTTCCTCTGACACACATTTTCCTGTAGGGTCGGGTACGATCGATTTTGATTATCTTTTTTATTTTCTAAGCAAAAAGAAAATTTCGCCCGTGCTGACCATGGAACCTCATACAGTTGAGCACATGTACGAGACTTTGGCGCGATTGGCCTCAATGGCCTCATTTAACGAGTTTGTAAATGGTCGAACGAGCGGACCTGGTCGGTGAAGGCGGTGGGCATGGCAATCGTAGAGTTGAGCATTGTTCCAATCGGTATTGAAAGCACCAGCCTGAGTTCTTATGTAGCAGGGGCGATAAAGGTGCTTGAAAAAACCGCTCTCAAATATGAGCTGACCGCAATGGGCACAATTATCTCAGGCGATTTGGACGATATTGTTAAAACCATACGGCAGATGCATGAGAGTTGTTTTGATGCCGGTGCGATGCGGGTCCTGACCCAGATCAGGATCGACGACCGGCGGGATAAAAAAGGCAGCACGGAACAGAAAATTCGGTCAGTCCAGGAGAAGCTCGGACGGGACCGGATTGCCGGAGGATAATGTGGCCCTCAAAGACTTGGCGGAATATATTGTAAAATCTCTTGTCGATCATCCGGAAAAAGTGGAGCTCGTGGAGCGTGAAGAGGATGACACGGTGCTTATCGAGCTTAAAATATCACCTGACGATATCGGCAAGATTATAGGGAAAAGCGGAAACACGATAAACGCAATCCGCACCGTTTTACAGACAGCGGCCTCGAGCCACAAGAAACGAGCTAAGCTGGAGATGATGGATCAGGGGGAGTTACCTCTCGAAGAAAACATCGATGAGTGATACGGCGCCCTGCTCTCGGAGATTGAACATCGGAGGTTGGGAGTCGAGTATCCAATGAGGATCACAAAACGCTATCCGATCGAAACGGAGATATCCCTTGCCGAATCGATCGACCTGACGACGATACAGAGGAGCCAAGCTTATGCCTGAGATAGTCCAGGGACTTCCCGCAAGTGAATTGCGAGCGCATTTCGAGGACGAACTGCTTCCGTTTGATACTACCGCTTCCCTGGAGGATGTGGCAGACAGGGTTGTGGGACAGGAACGCGCGATTGACGCCATCCAATTCGGGATGGGGATGAAGGAGTCGGGGTATAACATTTTCATTGCGGGGCCGTCGAAAGCGGGCCTCACCTACACAGCCAGGACCTTCATCGAAGATCAGGCCAGGCAGGAACCCACGCCGCCTGACTGGTGCTATGTTTTCAATTTCAAGGAGCAGGACAAGCCCAAGGGCCTCAAAATCTCCGCCGGCACCGGGAAATTGCTCAAGAAAGATATGAATGATTTTATAGACACGCTGCAGTCGAAAATCCCCGAGGTTTTCGACAGCGACGACTACCGCGCCAAAGAAGGCGAAGTGCACCAGGATTTCGAGAAGCGAAGGCGGGAGTATATCGACGTACTCTCCCAGGAGGCGCGCGAACAGGGATTCATTCTTCAGTTCTCCCAGGTTGGTATGGTCATCATTCCCGCCAACAAAGAAGGCGAGCCGATGACGCAGGAGGATCTGCGCCACCTGAGCGAGGAAGAACGCCAACTCCTGCGCAGCAAGAGCGATGAGTTGCATGAGAGAATGAAGGACACCATCAAGAAAATTCGCGAGGCGGAAAACGAATTCAAGGAAAAGCATACAAAGCTTGACAACGAGATTGCTCTGTTCGTGGTTGGTCAGTTGATGGATGTTTACGAGGAAAAATACCAGGACGACCAGCAGGTGCTCGACTACCTGAAAGAGGTCCAAGATGACATTCTCGAAAATATAGACGATTTCAAGAAAAAGCCCGAAGCCCAGCAGCAGATGCCGGGGCAGCCCGTAGCGTCGTTTGCCGTCCCTCCCAAGGAGGCTAACCTGCGCAAGTACGATGTTAACGTGCTCATCGATAACTCGGAAACTAAGGGCGCTCCGGTTGTCATCGAATCAAATCCGGCCTATCCCAACCTTTTCGGCTCCATAGAGAGGCAGGCTTGGTTTGGGGCGCTGTTTACAGATCATACGATGATAAAACCCGGATCGCTTCACAAGGCCAACGGCGGCTATCTGGTGATGAAGGCGCTCGACCTTCTTAAATGGTATATCTCTTATGAAGCTTTAAAAAGGGCGTTGCGTGACAAAGAAATCAGGATCGAAGATCTGGGCGAACTCTACGGAATGTTCAGTACACGCACCATCCGGCCCGAGCCCATTCCGCTTAATTTAAAGATCGTCCTTACGGGGGACCCCTATATCTACCAGTTGCTCTACAGCCTTGACGACCGCTTCCAGAAGCTTTTCAAGGTCAAGGCCCACATGAGCGACCAGATGGACAGAAAGCCGGACAGGGTCCTTGAATGCTCGAGGATGATCGCGCGCTACTGCAACGACCACCATATAAAGCACCTGGACAAATCGGGAGTCGCCCGTGTGCTCGAATACAGTGTGGAGCTTACCGAGGACAAGGATAAGCTCACCCTCGAGCTTGGGACCGTCGCTGACCTGCTTCGAGAATCCAATTACTTTGCCGGCATCGAGGGCAACGAAGTTGTTCAGAGAAAGCACGTCGACGAGGCGATCAAGAAGCGTATCTATCGCTCCAACCTCATCGAAGAGCGCGTAAAGGAGGTAATAGAAAAAGATATTA
>JBELAB010000094.1:0-8613 GCA_049509275.1 Syntrophobacteraceae bacterium
CTCAGACCGGATTTTAATGTGCTTCAGGGGTTTTCAAAATTTGGAGAATAATGTATGGTCCGGCAACTACGCAAACAGGAGCATGCAATGACAATCTTTATTTACGGCTCCCTGGCTTATGACCGCATCATGGATTTTCCAGGCCGTTTTGCCGATCACATTCTGCCCGACAAAATTCACGTGCTGAACGTGTGCTTCAACATAAACAACCTGGTCGAAAAATTCGGAGGGACGGCTGGAAACATCGCGTACAGCCTGGCCCTTCTAGGAGAGTCCCCCTTCATTGTGGCTGCCTCCGGGGAGGATTTCTCCCGGTACGAACAATGGCTGGTTCAAAATAATTTGCCGACAGCCTACATAAAGGCGATTCCGGGCATTTATACCGCCGGCGCATACATTACGACCGACCTGGATGATAATCAGATAACTGCGTTCAATCCCGGAGCAATGGCCTTCGAGGCGGACCTTCCATCGTTGAACGGTTCGGATACCGTGTTCATAGGGCCGGGCAACAAGAAGGACATGATGAATCTGGCGCAAAGAGCCAGGCTTGCCAATGCGCCCTTTTTCTTCGACCCGGGGCAAAGCCTGAATATCTGGAAAGGCGATGAACTGCGGGAAGTTGTTCCAGGGGCGCTCTGCTTCATCTCAAATGATTATGAACTCTCGTTGTTTCTCCGGATGACCGACTGGAAAATAGAGAATCTCTATAATGCAGCAAAGGTGGTAATCACCACAAGAGGATCGGAAGGGGCCACGATCGATATCGGAGGCGACAGGTTGCTTATCCCTGCTATCCCTGCCGGTAAGGTCCTGGATCCGACCGGAGCGGGTGACGCTTTTCGAGCGGGGGTGCTCAAGGGCAGAGCCATGAACCTGCCATGGGATATCGCATGCCGGATGGGGGCTGCCGTAGCGTCATTTTCCCTGGGGCATTACGGAACTCAGGAGCACAGGTTTAGTTGGGAGGAATTTTGCGAGAGGTACAGCAGCGCCTATGGCCCCCTGGCCTGCTCAGTTACTCCGCCAGGCCGACACGACAAAGACAGGATTGAGCGCCTCGAGCCTCAGCTCTTGCCCGGTAAGAACTGAGCGGTTCACCTGGAGTTGAACGATGGATAGCTTGAAATTCCTGTCTTTCCAGAAGGCGCTCACCTTTTCGAGCGTCTGAAGCAGGACGACCGTCTGCACCACCCTGCCATCCGGAAGGAGCCTCCGGGCTACGGCTTCAAGGATGGCATCGAGATCATTGCCGCTTCCTCCGATGAAGACCCGATCCGGGTCGGGAAAGGCGCCGATCGCCTCGGAGGCCCTTGCGCACACGGCCTCCACCTTTGATGCGCCGAACTTCTCCAGATTTTGAAGGAGTTTGAAATACCTGGATTGGTTCTTTTCGACCGCCAAGACCCGTTTCAGGCATGCTATCCTGGCTGCTTCCACGGAGACAGAGCCTGTGGCCGCGCCGAGGTCCCAAAGGACCTGCCCTTGCCCGAGCTGAAGTGAAGCAAGGACCACCGCTCTGACTTCCATCTTTGTAATCATCCCGGCTTGCCGTTCAAACGCCTCCTCGCCAAACCCGAAAACCCGTCCGGACTTGTCCCTCTCATCAGTTATGACGACAGGCTGGGCAGGTTGGATAAGAATGACGTTCAAGGGCGAAAACTCCTCGTCTGCGGCATCCGAAGGTGAAAATGACCCCACTTTCTCGGATGGGGTCCCAAGGTCCTCCCCGATGATGAGCTTACATTGGCATTGGCCTGATTTGATCAATTCGCGTGCGATCCATTGCGGCTTATGCTCAGGGTCGGTGATTACGGCGGCTGTCCGGCCTCTGTCAAGGATATCGAGGAGGCCCCCAATGCCGGCCCCGCCCTTAACGCCGTGAAAGCTCACGGCCTCAATTGAATCCCAGCTTTCGCAGACCCTTGCGCACAGGGCCTGTACGCTGGTGACATTGGGTATTACCACGAGCCGCTCCCTGCCAAATCTGTCCGCCAATGTCCTTCCAATACCGAAGAACAAAGGATCGCCGGAGCAAAGGACTGCTGTGCGCTTTGTTTTTGAAATCCTGCCGATTTCTTCCAGGCTCTCTGAGAGAGGGGACTTGAGCGAAAGTTTTTCCCCGGCATGGTTCGGGAAGAGTTCAAGATGCCTGCGGCCGCCGGCCAAAATTTGCGACGCACCGATCCATTCGAGGGCCAAAGTCCCCAGGCATTGCGGACCGGTACCCATTCCAATTGCGGCAATCAGGGGCGGCTTCCACTCACTTGGTTTCAAGACGTTAGAACTCCACTAGCTTCTTATTTGAGCGCTTATGGGGCCATGCCCGCGATTGAAAAAGCCCGTATTGACCGCATTCATTTTACATCGGCAAGCAGGCGGCCGTTGTAATCGAAAAGAAACAGCCTGATCGCGGCGCCTCCGCCTGCAAGCCGCGCCGACTGCAGAGCGGCCCTTTGGGCAACCGATTCCAGGACATTGTATGAGCCTTTGGCTGCAATAATCTCCAGAGCATGCCGCGCGGTGTTTGCCGAAGCCAACTCCCGGCAGTGAGCGGCATCATGACCCAGGCTATGAGCTATCCCGGCCAGGAAGTCAAGATCTAGCGGCACTGAATGAGCGTGGGTATAAGGATGTCCCTGGGCCATCTTGATGGCTTTACCGAAAAAAACACTGTGAATTATACGGGAAAAGCCGTACAGCCGCGCCTTCCTGACGGCAAAAGAAAAAAAATCGGCGATTTGTACGAAAGCCTCGTGGGGGAGTTCCGGAAGAAGGCCCATGGCGAATCGCTCGCTTTTTCCGCCGGTGCTCAGGACCACCGCGCCGCAATCGTTCGAGGCGGCGACCGAAACAGCAGCCTGGATGGTCTGCTCGTAGGCTTCATTAGAGAATGGTTTGACGAGGCCGGTGACCCCGAGAATGGAAATCCCGCCGAGAATGCCCAGGCGGGGATTGAGCGTGTGCCTGGCAAGTTCTTCGCCCCTGGGGACTTCGATTTCAACCATGACCGAGAAATTGCTCACCCGTTTGAAAGTCTGCACCGGCCGGGTTTCAGCATAAAGCGGCAGTTGCAAAACCGGCTTATCTGCCCGGGCGCTCAGGCTTGCTGAAACGGCCGGATGGGAGCAATTCGAAACCAGCGGTTCGAGATCGACATTTTCCGAGCGCATGAGCTCAAGAGCAATGTTTTCGGAGAGCATTTGCCTGGGTACCGGATTTATGGCCGGTTCACCCGGCGCTACAGGGAGGCCGGGCTTTGTAACCAGGCCGACCCCCTTGCCTGCCACGAGCAAAATTGCCGGCCGGTCACGCTCTGCCGGACCGGCTTGCTCGGGTCCATGGCGCAAAATACTGACTGTTGCCCCGATCTCTGCTCCATTCGTAATATCGGGGTCGTCTCCGCCGTCTTTTATAACCGAAGCGCACGCAGTCACGCCCTGCACACTACTCGATGCTACGGGGACCGCAAGATAGACGCCCGAAGGCAGCCGGACGGCTACCGTATCGGCGCAGACGCCGGTTATCAGGTGGCGCAGGGCAGCTCTGGCTGCTGCTGCGGCAGCCGTTCCAGTGCTGAAACCGCAGCGGAGCCTGCGTCTTTTACCAGCGGATCGAGACGGATTACCGGGCATTGATATCACAATGAGTGGCCCATTCAGCTCGGCAATTCTTGTTCCCCGGCTTTAGCAAGTTCCAGAAGCGCGTGGATTATGGCTACGGCTACCGAACTGCCGCCTTTTCTGCCCAGGACGGCTATCGAAGGCTGTTTTACGACATTGCAAAGAGCACTCTTCGACTCTTCGGCCTGCACGAACCCGACGGGGACCCCTATCACCAGGCGCGGCCTAACCCCGTCTTCTTCAATCAGGCGGATTACTTCCAAAAGCGCCGTCGGTGCGTTTCCAACTGCGATTACAGCCCCGTCCAGAGCCGAAGCGCAATTCCGGAACGCCGCAAGCGTGCGGGTCACCCCGGTCCTTTGGGCAAGTTCCAGGCTCTGCCGGCTTTCAGCCGGA
The DNA here is from genome assembly GCA_049509275.1 of Syntrophobacteraceae bacterium. Classification (GTDB taxonomy): domain Bacteria; phylum Desulfobacterota; class Syntrophobacteria; order Syntrophobacterales; family Syntrophobacteraceae; genus SbD1. Next base: position 4,020 of record JBELAB010000094.1, read on the forward strand.
CAAACTACCTCATTGCCGTACCATGCAAGACGCCAAGGGGAAAGCCCGGCCCGAATCATCCGCGTGTCGGCGTAGATGCAAGCTCTATTTCTGAGCGCTTCGATTCCGCAGTCAACAGCGCCGGGCGAGAAACGAATCCTCTGTGCATAATCGAAATCGCCGGTCGTATGGATAACTCGACGAATTACCTGCCACTGATCTTGTGGGAAAGAGTGCCGGCCCATCTCTTCTTCGATGATGCGAAAACTCTGCCGTTCTATCTGCTGTCCTGCTTCGACCAAACCGGGCCGGCCGGGTGCGCCATCCGGCGGAAATTGCAGTATCACTTTATTTTCACCTCGATGTTATATATGGAAATAAAGGGCGCCTGAAACCTTGCGATTTCAAAGAGCAACAAAATTTGCTATACCACACCGACTCGCACTTTTATGCCGCGTTTGACCGGCATCGGCTTATATCTGTATGCCATTTGGGTCCGGAGGTCAATCTTTATGCGCTCCGGGCCGAAATCATTTCGCCGAGCAGGCCATGATCAGTGTAATAATACCGACATTTAACCGGGCAAAACTCGTGGTGGAGGCTGTGCGCTCCGTTGTCGATCAAAAGGATGTTCCCGAGGATGTCGAGATCATAGTTGTCGATGACGGCTCAACGGATAATACCGGAGAGGCGCTTGCGGGCCTGGCCGAAAAGATAGCCTATATCCGCCATGAGCATTCGGGAGTCAGCAAGGCCCGAAACCTGGGCATCTCCAGGTCCAGTGGTGAATGGATAGCGTTTCTGGACTCGGACGATCTATGGCTCCCCGGCAAACTGCGCGCACAGATGAAGTTTTTTTCGGATCACCCCCAAACTTTTCTGTGCCAAACCGACGAGATCTGGATCCGCAGCGGCAGGCGCATCAATGCCCGAAAATATCATAGAAAACCGAGCGGATACTGCTTTCCGCTACTACTGGAAAGATGCCTGGTGAGCCCTTCGGCTGTCGTAGTCCACCGCAGGGTTTTCGATTCAGCCGGAGTCTTTGACGAATCTCTGCCCGCTTGTGAAGACTACGATCTCTGGCTGCGGATCGGCTGCCGTTTTCCCATCGGGCTGGTCGAAGAACCTCTAATTGTCAAGCGTGGCGGTCATCCCGACCAACTTTCGGCGAACATTGCGAACCTGGACAAATATCGTATAGAGGCCATCGTCAAACTGATTCGCACAACGCCGCTCAGTGCCGAACAGCGGCACGCGGCTGAAAAAGTACTCGAGGAAAAGCGCCGGATTTATTCCGATGGATGCCGCAAACGGGGAAATATCGCCGAGGCGCACAGGGTGGATTCTAAAGTCAAATCGCTTGCGTTTTGCGATGCGCTACTTCTATAATGACCCTGTCATATTGTTGAAGTGAATAATGGCGGGAATCAAACCGTAAGTGAGAAAGGAGATCCGTATGCTTTTCATAGCCATATTCAGCTACTCTCCCGAGGATAGAAACCTTGTGATCGAACGTGGAGTAGGGTCGGACAAGTCAGTCGGAGTTAAGATTAAGGGCGAGTGGTTCGATGTTTCCGGCCACAGGGTGTTCCGGTTATTCGAAGCTGAAGACGATACGCATCTGGCCGCATCCATATTTAGCTGGACCGATCTCGGCGTAGCGGAAATCATACCGGTTATGGAGACCGAGAAGGCGTTGAAGCTGTTCAAAAAAGCCGGAAGAAAGTCCTGAGAAGATTTCTACACACCCTGCGCCCGATCCGGTGATCGCCAAGCCATTAATCAATCCTCCTGACCTTTTCTGGTTTTGGGTCCGGAGGATTTTTCATTTTTTTGCGGGCGGAGCAAATGATGAACGAGCTTAAAGCATTGCCGGACAGCCCACTGGAATCCTTGTCAACGACTATCCGCAGAAGGCGCTTTTTGCCCTTCGGCAGCTGAACCAAAATCACTTAAAATCTCCTTGCTTTATCCTTTTTAATGTTGGAAAACGCCTCATGGTGTCCCTGATTTCGGCGATTCGTGTAAGACCTGGTGGACGGCTGTTAAACTGGAAATGTCGGCATGGTGAACTTCAAGAAGGCTCGTGAACGCATGGTGGAAACCCAGATCGCGGCGCGCGGCGTCCACGATGAGGGGGTCCTGGAAGCTATGAGAAAGGTGCCGAGGCATCTGTTCGTGGATGAAGCGCTCCGGGACCAGTCTTACAGCGACCATCCGCTGCCGATTGCCGAAAATCAGACTATATCCCAGCCTTACATAGTGGCGCTTATGACGGAGAGCCTGGAACTCAATGGCGCAGAAAAAGTCCTGGAGTTAGGAACGGGATCAGGCTACCAGACGGCTGTACTTGCCGAACTGGCGGGCCGGGTTTTTTCCGTCGAACGCTATCCGGAGCTTGCGTATCGCGCAAATGCCATACTCCAGAAACTGGGATATCAAAATATCATTGTCCGGGTCGGAGACGGTTCGCTTGGCTGGCCGGACGATGCGCCCTTCGATGGTATTATCGTTACGGCAGGCACTCCTAAAATTCCGCAGCCGCTCATAGACCAGCTCAAGATGGATGGAAGACTGGTTGTCCCTGTCGGCGACCGATTGGGTCAAGACCTCATTTTGGTCAGACGAGTGGCGGAGGGGATCAAAAAAACTAATCTGGGCGGGGTTCGCTTCGTGAACCTGGTGGGGAAATGGGGATGGAAAGAATAGAAATCGGCAGTCCAATCATAGGGGTGGTGGGGCCCGGGACCAGCCGGCCGGAGTTGACAAAGCTGGCCGAGGAGGTCGGGCGTGAAGTTGCCCGCAAGGGAGCAGTCCTGGTTTGCGGAGGTCTTGGAGGCGTCATGACCGAGGCGGCCCGCGGCGCCAAGGAAATCGGCGGCGTTACGCTCGGAATTCTTCCCGGGCCCGAAACGGCGGATGCAAATGAATTCATTGATTTTCCAATAGCAACGAACATGGGGCCTGCGCGCAATTCGATCATCGTCCATACAGCGGATGTGCTGATCGCGATCGGGGGCGGATATGGCACTCTGTCTGAAATAGCGCTTGCGTTAAAAATCGGGAAAGCAGTGGTGGCGCTTCAGCCACCGTATCAGATCCCCGGGGTGATAGCCGCCCAGACGCCGCTGGGGGCGGTTGACGAAGCGCTCACACTCGTCGAACTCGGCCGCAAACCGCCCAAATTCTAGGACAGCCGGTTCATCTATCATCTCCGCGCGCTCCGGGTCCTATAAAAAGTCCCAATTAACCGGCCTCGGGCATCCCCCCCCTGGACATGAAGGAACGCGGTGAACCTTTACTCACGAGGTGCTGAACCCGATGTCAAAACGCAGCAGGGAAAAGGAGCCGCAGAAACCAGGCGTTAAGGTCCCAGCCTCAAGCAGCGGCACTGCTTCCGGGGGCCGCCATGTTCAAAGACTCCGGGAAGAAAACGCAGCTCTGCGAAAAGAACTCGTCGAGGTGCTTGCCAACGCCCTGGACAACGAAAAAATCTGGAGGCATTTTGCGGCGGTCGAGCGAATCCTCTTTAGGACCCGTGAATTGGACCGGCTCATCGAGGAATTGCTCCGGGAGATAAAAGACCGATTCCAGACAGGGCTTCTGGTTTTATTCCTTTCGCATCCCGAAGCGCTGGAGAGGTTCTTCCAGGGCGAGCCCGGGGCAAGCAGGGAAATAGACTCCAGAACCTGGATTTCGCCCCTGGACGCCGAATCGTGGCACGCGCTTATCGGACCCGGGCTCAAGCCGGTGCTCTTTTCGACGGAACGAAACGGCTATCCCCCAATGTTGTCCGAGAGCGGCCGGACACTGCGCTCAGGGGCGGTGATCCCGCTAAAGATAGGTGAGATTCTCTTCGGGGCCTTGCTCCTTGGCAGCCCAGACCCTGGAAGATATAATCCGGAAGACGGAACCGACCTTCTGGAACAACTCGGAATAAACATAGCCCTATCCATGGAGAATTGCCTTACCTACGAAAAGGTCCGTGAGTTCACGGTAAAAGACCAACTGACCGGGCTATTCAATTTTTTCCAGATTCATACGATCCTGGAGAAGGAGTTCAGGAAGGCGCGCCGGTCAGGGAGCGCGCTCTCAGTACTGATAGTTGACCTCAATTTCGTCCATGACTGGGATGAGTTCGAGGGCGGAACGGAGATCCTCAAGCATGCGGCGCGGCTCATGGAAGCCATCCTTCCGAAGGAGGGCTGCTTTATGGGCAGATACGGAAGCGATGAGTTTCTAATCATACTTCCCGGTGTTCCCGAAGAGGAAGCGCGGGAGGTCATGCCTCATATTTCCTCCACGATGAGAAAATCCCCTTACCGGGTAAGCAATACGGCCATCCTCATCACGACAGCCATTGGGGTGGGCGCCCTCAACGAACGTGCAACCGCCGCGCAGGACCTGGTCGATGCTGCCTATGCCGAGCTTTGCGCCGTGAAGCTCCGGCACGAACCGAAAGATGAATAATGGTTTAGAGGGTTGCGTGCAGGCGCGTTTGGCTCAAAGCGAACCTTCGCCTGTTGCATTGGCGTGAAATGCAACGCGCCGCGGTGAAACGCGGCGCGCCGTGTGTGTGCAGCGGTTCGGCTGCGCCCCAGCCGGGGGCGCA
>JBELAB010000095.1:0-8602 GCA_049509275.1 Syntrophobacteraceae bacterium
CGGCGCCGCAATAAAATTAATGTAAATCCCCCCGGAGGTGCTAAGGAACGCCCAGGGGAGTGGCTATCATAACGGTCATCAAGGCCGGCTTCATTGTCAGCGGGCACGGCGGCTCCAGCGTGGTAGTAGCGCGAACAGGCAACGGCTGGAGCGGACCCTCCGCAATCGGGACTGGTGGAGCGGGATTCGGCTTTCAGATCGGAGCACAGGAAACCGAGTTCGTTTTCGTTCTCAATACTCATGAGGCCGTGAGGGCATTCTCTCAGGGAGCAAACGTGCAATTCGGAGGCAATATGAGTGTGGCTGCCGGTCCCATAGGGCGCACGGTCGGGAAGGTAAAAGCGCCGGCTGGGGCCAGGAAGCTTCAAAAGGCACTAGCGAGGTACTGAAAACCGGGGTGTTCATGGTTCAAACGGCTTCCGTTCGAGCCAACCGAACCGTATACGTCCCCAAACATACCAATGTTGCATCCGGATCGGCAAACAATCATTTGTAAATAGCCATGCCCTTCGTGCTTGCGCTGAAAACATCTCTGTTTACGATAACATTCACGCAGGCAGGCTTGCCGGAAGATCCGGCCCGTTCCAGGGCCGGACGGATTTCAGAGGGTTGGACAACGTGTTCTCCATACCCGCCCATGGCCTCGATTACCCGGTCATATCTCAGAGGAGTGAGAACGTTTGCCAGGTTTCCCCTGTCAGGACCATACCGTGCGAGTTGAATGAACCGGACCTGGTTCCAGACTGCGTTGTTTGCGACAATTCCAACCACGGGCAAATTAAAGCGGATGAGCGTATCATAATCAAAACCGGTACATCCGAAGGCCCCATCGCCGAAAAGCGCAACAACTCCGGTCGCGGGAAAGGCCGTTTTGGCAGCGATGGCAAAAGGCGTTCCAACTCCGAGCGTACCCATGGGACCGGGATCGAGCCATTTGCCCGGCTTTCTCGTCCTGATCACATTGGAGGAAATGGTGACAACGTCCCCTCCATCCGCGATGAAAATAGAATCATCGCTCAAAAAATCGTTTATCTCACGAGCGAGCCTCAGCGGATGTATGGGAACTTTATCGGAGGTCAGAAATTCCCTTTCCTTCTCAAGAATCTCATTTTCTTTCGCCTGAAGTTCCCGGCGCCAGGCGTCGCGATCCGATCTGGGGCGAACGGCCTGTGTGAGGTCCTCGAGCGCCGCACCGATGTCCGCATTGATTGGGACATATGCTGACCGGTTGTGACAGAGTTCGGAATAATCCAGGTCGATCTGGATGATCTTCGCGCCGGGAGCGATCCGGTCCCCATAGCCAAGCCGAAAATCAAAAGGCGTCCCGACGACAATGACCACGTCTGCCCGGCGGAGCGCATACTTCCGGGATCTGCTGAACAGGAATTGCGAATCCGGCGCAACAGCGCCCCTTGCCGCTCCGTTCAGATATGTCGGAATTTGCATCTTTTCAACCAGCGCATTCAGACCATCAACCGCCCGGCAGAGCCATACCTGCGTGCCGGCGAGAATGGCCGGTCTCTCGGCCTTATCGAGCAGCTCGGCCGCTGTTTCAATATCCCTGGAATCGGGCCGCGTCCGGCCCTTTGCCCTGTACCCGGACGGGATCTGCACCTGGGCCTCATCAAGTTCCTTGTCCAGCACATCGCTGGGGATTTCAAGAAAAGAGGGCCCCGGGCGGCCGCTGTATGCCTCGCGAAGAGCCATGGCCATATATTCGGGGATGCGCTCAGTTTCAAAGACTGTCGCAGAAAACTTCGTGATCGGTTTCATCATTTCCACACTATTCAACTCCTGCAACCCGCCCTTGAGCAGATTCGTAACAGGCACCTGTCCTCCGATGAGAAGCATGGGGACCTGCGCCCGAAAGGCGTTTGCAATTCCCGTAACGGCATCGGTCACCCCCGGCCCGGCGGTCACAACCGCAATGCCCGGAAAACCGGTCAGTCGTGTCCAGGCATCGGCCGCATGGGCGGCGGTCTGTTCGTGCCTCACGTCGATTATCTGAATCCCCTCATCGGCGCATCCGTTGTAGATATCCATGATGTGCCCGCCGCACAGCGTAAAGATCGCTCTGATCCCCTCGGCTTTCGCGAATTTTGCCACAAGTTGACCGCCTGTGATTTTGGCCATCGGTTAATCCTTTTCAGAATGAAATCTTTACGCTGAATAATGCCTCAACTTAACTGGTTTCCATCCGGTGTTTCCGGATGGACAATAACTACCGGCGAATCCCGAAACGCATTTCGGGGTCGGAGTCTGCCCGAAAAAGTCCCTTCGAATGGCTGAAACCCCATCACATCATACGATATGCCCATCAAAACACGCAAGTGGAAAGCCTTATCAGGCCATTTGGAGATTGGGTAAAGCCGAGGCAACATGAACCATCTTCGGGCGAGGTATAGATTGTTCTTCCACATTGTTAAAATCCGCCAAATTGATACACACCCGACACACTCTTGTAAAAATGCAGCGCTATGGATGAGGCGCGACTGTTTACCGGATTACCTGGAGTAACCACGGCACATCTTCGTCTAATCTACCTCGGATTGGCACGGACCAGTCCGGCCGCACAGACGCATAAACCAGAGAATCTTTGCCTGTGATTGCGCAAACAGGATGGAATGTCATGAACAAAGACACACCACAAAAATTCATAAAATCGCTTGGAAATCTTCTCGAAGAAATCATCAGGAGGCAGAACGTGTTGTTTTCAGCCCTTGCAGACATCAATAGCGCCCAGGACCCTATGGACATCGCCGATCCGGCATCTTCTAACCGCGACCGGCAATTTATCCACTCCATCGAGCAAAGCAGCTACAAGTTGATATGTGAGATTTTGGCACTGCTGCGGCGCATCGAGGACGGCAGTTTCGGGATCTGCGATGAATGCTTTGACTCAATCGATATAGAGCGCCTGCGGGTTCAACCGGCTGCCACTCTGTGCATCAACTGCCAAAAAGCACGGGAGACGGAGAACCGGGCTGCTGCTGCATGATCCCAGACGCTCGACTTAATCGAACGGTCTTCACAAAAATGCCATGTCTCTTGCCGCAGCCCCGTCCTGTTACTACCTCTTGTCGCCGAGCAATTTCAACTGTTCCTGGACAACCCCGTCCGGCCTTCCAGTACAATAGGGGCAGTGGGTGCATACGGGTCATCTGTGGGAACGCTGTAAGTAAATACGGGTTGAGAAGGTGGGGAAGGGGCGCTTAAATTCCTTCGTCCGGGGGGTCGGATGGCAGACTCAGACCAGCGAGGCCCTTGCCTATCTGAGAATGGGCGCCCCTTCCATTTTGGATTTCTGAAGCTATCAATATACTGTCCTTGTTGCGGTATCGTCTCGGGAGCGTGACTTTTGTGTGAAAGCCAACGAAAAGTGATAACCTCACTCCATATTATCGGAAGGGTGAGTGGGGAAATCATTCTCGAAGTTCCTGATAAGTTGGCAAATGATGCAGTTGCAATTCTCGAGGAGACCATGATTCGGGGAAAATACCTTTAAAGCTTTCGATATATTTGTCCACTCACTCTGGGGAAGACGGCCTTCGGTCAAAGATTCACCCGAAATCGGCTAATTTATTTTTTATGGTTATCGAGAGTTTTGTAACGCTTTTTTTATTGACAATTAGATATCTCTGTATTTAGTTGTAGCCGAAATTATCTTGCCATCTTGCGGGGAATAAAGAAGCACCTAGGGCAACAGACCCTAAAAGAATCGACCCCGGGCTAAGCTATCCCTTGAAGCAGGTTGCCCAATTTCCGGAAATTTCAAACTGGACCATATTGAAGTTAAAAAGGAAGCCAAGTTGAAATCAATGAGGATTGGCATGAAGTACTATATAAAGGGAAAGGATGTGTTGGATTACATCGAACACGGTGGGTGATCCACCACGAAAAGAGTGGCAATTGAACCTTTTTTTGCCCCCCAAGAAGGAATGACCTCGATGATTCTGGGGAATCGTGATTTTTGCCGTTGGATAGGGCGGGTTTTCATTATCGCCGTCGGGGTATTGGCCTTGCTATCGGTCTCATGCAGCAGCACCGGTGACAAAGAGCAGAAATTTGATGTACATGTGAAGAGCCCGGAGGATGTCAAGGAGCTTAAAAAAATTGAGACAATGCTGACGGTGACCCCGGAGAAAGCTGCTCTGCATCCGGATTATCAGGTCCTGGAAGAGATTCCGGTCCCTTTTGTCCCTGAATACAAAATCGGAGCCGGGGATGTGATCGAAGTTGCGTACAACATCCGCTATGAAGACAACCCCGGTAACTACCGGATTGAGGTCCAGGACAAGATCAGCATTGCGTTTCCTTATTATCCGCAGTTTAATTCGACCGTGTTGGTACGTACCGACGGCAAGATCACCGTGCCCCTCATCGGCGATGTTGCGGCGGCGTCCAAAACCCCCACGGAATTGGCTGCGCTGCTCGACAAGGACTACCGAAAATATTTGGACAACCCGTCGATCACTGTGGCCCTGGAGGAATTCAACGTAAAAATCGATGAACTGAGGAAAGCCATTACTACGGCTTCCCGGGGACAGAGCAAGATTGCGCCCGTAACGCCGGATGGGCGCATCGCATTCCCGATCATCGGGAATATGCAGGCTGAAGGGTATACCCTCGTTCAATTGGAAAAGGTTGTCAATGAGAAGTACGCGAAGCAGGTCAGAAACCTCAATTGCACTTTGATCTTAAACGAAATCCACCATTCGAAGGTTTACATTTTTGGTGAAGTGGAGCGCCAGGGGCCTCAAGAAATGCTCAGCGCCATGAGCTTGCTCGACGGGATCAGTGCTGCCGGCGGCATGAAGAAGACGGCAAACATCAGCCATATCATCATATTCCGCAACGACGGCCTGGAGAGGCCCATCGCGTTCAAGGTGGATTTGAAGCCTGTTTTCCAGCAGGGGTACACATATGCGGACCTGAGACTCAAACCGGCTGACATTGTTTTTGTGCCCAAAGGGGCGCTGGCTAAGTTCGACGATTTTGCTGAACTGTTCTTTACCAAAGGCGTCTATGCCGTTCTCCCGTTTTCGACCGGCGTTAGCGCTTCTTATTATATAAATCCTACGGCGGGCGCCACGACCACCACGCCCTTGCCGTAGCACCTTGTAACATTATGTATTTCTCATAATCTTCAGGGTGGCAAAAAGCGGAGCGTTGCCCACCTTGCTGGACACATAAGACTACCGCGCTTCGCTCCCCCACCTTGCGGGAGCGGTACTATTCGAAGCTACAAGGGTTGGCGGGTACTAATGACTTTTGCCTGTAAACAGGAATGCAACTATGGCTAACAATATACAAAGGTTTGATGAAGGTAAGGAAAACGCGTTAAGGGAATTCTTATTCGTCATATTTGAGCGGAGGAAGATCGTACGTTCCATTTTCATTCCTGTTTTTTTGTGTTCGGTGATAATAGCCGTATTGCTGCCTTCGACCTTCCGTTCTTCCACCAAATTCTCCCTCCTCCTTGCGGATACGTCTAACCCCTTGGAGCAGATAAGGGCGTACGACTACAAGGATATTGCGAAGCGTTATTTGCAGGAACAGAAAGAGCTCGTCGTTTCCGATCGTGTCCTCCAGAAGGTGGTGGAAAAACTTTTTCCCGATACAGGATCGGAGAATATTCCCAAACGCGTGGAGCAAATGCGTAAGCGGGTTGAAGTAACGCCTCCCAAAGGCGAATCCTTTGAGGATACGAGCGTATTTTATGTGAGCGTAACAGGGGACACGGGGGAGAAAGCCGCTGAAGCGGCCAGGATCGTATCAAGCGCTTATCTGGAAGTTTATAATGAATTCCAGAGGTCACGAACGGAATACTCGTACGATTTCTTCAAGGAACAAACAGCGTCACTTCACGGGGACATGTTGCAAAAGGAGAAGATCCTAAGAGATTACGAAGCAGAACATGCGGCGGTTTTAGTTGAGACCGTTAACCTGGAGACAGGCGCGACCGCTCCGGCAGCCGGCGCGTCCTCCATGCTGACGCAACTTACTCGTAAATATTTAGATTTCCAGGAAGACCTTGCCGGCTTGAATGTGGCCACCAAGGGGCTGGAGAAAGAGGAGAAAGGCGCCGCCATTCCCGCAATACCTGCGGACCTGGACCAGCCAGGCCGTACCATCGCTATATACAAGAACAAGGTCGCACAGCTTCAGGTCCTCATGAATGAAATGAAATCGCAGTTCACAGGCCAGTTCGGACCCATCAAACAGGCGGAGAAGGAATTAAATCTCAATGTGGATTCCATGAAACAGGAACTGGCACGTACCATTCATGCCCAGAAGATAAGCAGTGAGGTTATCGCCGCCAGGCTCCAGGAACTGGAGAAGAGTATGAAGTGGCTGCAGGAGCAGATCCGCTCCGCAATCGAGGAGAGGTCCGCCTATGAGTCCAAACGGCAACAATACCAACTGGCCAAGGATGCCTATGTCAATGTTAGCAACCAGATGGAACAGGCTCGGCTTGCTGATGCCGTCACTGGTTCAAAACAGCGCCTGAGGATTCTTGACGAACCGTCAGCGCCTCTTTCACCGATCAAACCCGACAGGCTGGCGATAATCATCGCGGGTTTCTTTGCCGGCTTACTCCTTGGCGTTGCGACTGCCGCCACCTTAGACTATTTCGATCATACGATAAAGAAACCCAAGGATATCGAGAGATTTCTGAACGTTCCCATGCTGGGTTCAATCCCTAAGGTTGGATGAAGAGAATGCTGGCCGCCCTGTTCTCGGTGATAATCTTTTCAATTGTCGTCAGCGTGTTTTTTTTCTACCTATCCTCTCATCCATATTCTGCACATGAGACTTCGGCGTCTTTCCCTGCGCTCATCTTTTCATTGTGGCTCATTGCAGTGGCAATGTGGGGAAAGCCTTTCTATGCGTACCGGTTCGCCGACCTCTTTGACTTGACCATCGAGCGTTTCGTTTTTGGCGTGGTTATCCTTATACTGTTTGCAGGGGCTTTCGCCGGGTCCCAGAGTTGGCGTGGAAAGCGAGTCATAGAGCGGTCGCTCTTCCTGTTTGCCCTTATCTGTATGGCATCCATGACGATCCATGGGTTTGGGCCTTCCTCTTCGAAGTACGCATCCCCCTGGTTTATATTTATCTCGGCCTATCTGTTTCCTTTTGCCGCATTTTTGTTTGCCAAAAGATACCTCGTTGCCGAAAAAAACTTGTCTCTTGTTTTCCACGTATTGTTTTATCTGGGTGTCTACCTGGCGATTATAGCTTTTTTCGAGTTCTTCAATCTCCGGCAGTATGTCTACCCCCGCTTTATCGCCGATCCCAAGATACTTGCCCACTGGGACCGGGCTCGAGGCCCGTTCTTTAACGCCGCCATCAACGGGTTCGCCATAGTCATCGGATTCATCTGCGGGGTTCAACTTCTATCCTTCAAGCGGGGTTTCGCGAGGCTGTTGCATCTCATCTTGATGACGGTGTTTTTCCCTGCTGTGTTCTTTACCCAAACCAGGTCCATTTACCTGTGTTTTCTGGTCACCTTGGTGACCTTGCTGGTTGCCTACCGGACTCCAGTCTCAAAGTGGAAGCTTTTCGCTATCCCACTGGCACTGGTAATGATTTTCGCAATCGTGAACCTGCCGAGGCTGGAATCAAGCGAGAGGCGAGAGGGAGGAGTATACCAGGTCGAAGAAGTTGTTATCCGTGAGGCTCTTTTCAGGATGTCCCTGGTCATGGTCAAGGATAACCCCGTTTTTGGAGTAGGGCTCGCCCAGTTCATCCCGGCGTCGGTTGCCAGATATAAGGATCTGGTCCCCCTCCCGGCGACTTATCAACCAACAAGCCAGCACCATCAACTGCTCGCCATGGCCGTGGAGCTGGGTCTGGTAGGATTATTCGTCTACCTGTCGATCACTGTCGTGTTTTTTAGACGGGTCTATTCACTGTTCATCGGCCTCCCAAAGGCGGGATTTATCGATTCCAATCTGGCTCTGTTGATCGGGCTCGCGTTGGGAGTTTACATCTTGAATAATTTCTTTATAGATTCCTCATTCCAGTTGTTTCCCAACGCCGTATTTTTCACATTTGGAGGGATGGCGGACGGGTTGTACGGCCAACTGAAACTGATGCGAACAGCAGATGAGGGAGCGATTCCGTTGGGGTTCTCCCCATCGTACGGCGCATGACAACAGTGCTGAAAGCGGCGAAGTTTCATGCTTTGACATTTGCCAGGGGCTGCCAGGAAGCCCCCGTTTGAACACCGGCAAGGCTATGAGCACATCTGTAACCCCCTGATGATGCCTTTGCATGGGGGGGCGCAGGCAACCTTTAGTTACGCGCGGAGAACGCATGTATAAAGATTTTTACCGGATGAAAATGGAAGCGTTCAGCAGTCAGCCGTTGCCCAATGTTTTCTTCAACTCGAGGACTCATAAGGAAGCATGGCATTACCTTGCATACGGCATTGATTCAAAGGAACCTTTCCTGCTGCTGAGCGGGGAGTATGGAATGGGCAAGACCACCCTTTGCCTGAGGCTCATCCAGGCTCTAAGAGGGAAAAAACTGCCGTTCGTTTTTGTCTCCACACCGACCAACACTTATGCTGCGCTTTTAAGAAGAATAGCCTTTTGCC
>JBELAB010000096.1:0-8568 GCA_049509275.1 Syntrophobacteraceae bacterium
ACCGGGTGGTTCGTGGAATCGCTCCTGACTCAGACTTTGATCGTGCATATCATAAGGACCAGAAGGGTCCCCTTCTTCGGGAGCCATGCTTCCCTGCACCTTACCATGACAACCCTGATCATCATGGGCATCGGCGCATGGTTGCCTTATTCACCCTTTGCGCAGAGCCTCGGAATGGTTCCGTTGCCCGCCATCTACTGGGCCTGGATTGCCGCCTTCCTTTTTTCATACTCCGTGTTGACTCACATTATAAAGACATGGTTTTTCAATCGCTATGGAGGTGAGTGATTATGGATACCTTGCTCGATGCACTTCAAGAAGGACGGTTGATAGAGCTGCCTGACAATAATAAAGATGACGCCCTGCAATTCCTTGCTCATATTATCGAGGCGATTCCATCTCTTCCCACCGGCATCGATGTGGTCGGGCTGGTCATGGCAAGAGAGCGTTCGACGATTTCGTCGCTCGGCTACGGCTGGGCCAGTCCCCATGTACGCGTGCCGTTTGAAGAGGACCTCATCTGCGTTGTCGGGTGGAGCCCGACAGGCATCGAATACGGGGCCCCGGACGGCAATCCCGTATCGATTATCGCTTTGTATCTCGTGCCCGAGAACCAGCGAAACCATTTTTTGCGAGAAGTATCCATGCTGGCCAAGGCTCTAAAATCTTATCCCGGGTTCAAAAAACTGAACGCGGCCAAGGAACTCAACGAAGTCCGGGATCATCTGCTCGATCTGATCAGCACCAGCAGGGAAACAGTAGGTCCGGACACGCGGGCGCGCATGATCCAACTACAGGCCAGGCAGATGGTTGCATCAATTCCAGCCTATGACCTGGCAAGTCTTGTTCTGGAACCTGTGACCATTATATCCTGCCCCGGTCTCAAACACGTCGTGCTCGCTCAAGACCCCCAGCTTGTGGAATATCTCGATGCCGCTCCCCGGCTGATCGAGCGTCTTGCTTCCGAAGGCGTTTTCCAAAACGGCGGATGGCGCATTCTGAAGCGGGGGGAAACAGCCTATCAGGGGGAGCGTGTTTTGTACGACTGCCTGGCAGTAAGGGTTGCGGGCGGTAATGCATCAACAGCTACAAAGCCCTGAGAAGAATTGAATTCCTGTGAGGCTGTCGATGGGAAAACTCTTGGTCACCGGGGCAAGTGGTTTTCTGGGCTGGAATTTATGCCGTATGGCACAAGACCGATGGGATGTGTATGGCCTTGTCCGCCGGAATCAGAATCAGCTTCATGGAGTAGAACTTCGGCAGGCCGACCTGACCCGCTTCAAAGAGATAAAAGAAAATCTTGAGCAAATTCGCCCCGATGCGCTAATTCATGCAGCCGCCGAATCCAACCCCAATTTTTGCCAGATGAATCCTGCGGCGTCACACTTGATCAATGTTGAAGCCACCGGCAATCTGGCCTCCCTTTGCGCGGATCTGCGCATTCCTTTGGCCTTTATCTCATCGGACCTGGTCTTTAGCGGCCTGAAGCCGCCGTACAGTGAGAATGATCCCGTCTGCCCCGTTTCTATCTACGGTGAACAGAAAGCTGAAGCCGAAAGGGCTGTGCTGGACAGCTATCCCCAGGCACTGGTTTGCCGAATGTCTCTTATGTTCGGCGATGCCGGGCAGGGTGCGGCCAGCTTCATTCAGCCCTTGATAGACGATATGAGGAACGGCAGGCGGATTAACCTCTTTATCGATGAGTACAGGACGCCGGTAAGTGCTACGAATGCCGCACAGGGGATTTTGCTTGCGCTTTCCAGAACAAATGGGATTCTGCACATGGGAGGCTCAGAGCGCATTTCCCGTTTTGATTTCGGAAAACTGCTGCGGGATATACTCGGAGCGCCCAATGCCAAGCTTTGTGCATGCACGCGGCAAAGCGTCGAAACAGCAGCCCCTCGTCCAGCGGATGTTTCGCTTAGCAGCGGCAGGGCCATGGCCCTTGGGTTTAAGCCCGGCTCTTTGCGCGAAGAGCTTGAAAGACTGGCTTGCACCAGGATTGAGAAGCTACATCTGTAATGCAATGCGCCGAATGCGGGACTGTCCGGGGTCAAACCTCGCCCTGCGGAAAACCTCTATTTTGTTATCAGCCCTTTTTCCATGGCAAATGAGGTAAGTGATGAAGCGCTGTGCAGGTCGAGTTTTTTCATTAGGTTGGCGCGGTGTTTTTCAACCGTCTTGGAGCTTATGCACAGATAATCGGCAATGTCCTTGTTTCTGTAGCCCTCGGCGATCATCTTGAGAATTTCGCGTTCGCGCTGTGTGAGGGTATCCCACGAGGTGGATGATTTGACAGTCTTTCTTCCCTCAAGATACCCCTCGATCACCCTTTCCGAAATACCTGGGCTAAGATAGCTCTTCCCCGAAAAAATATTGTCCATGGCCAGCATCAGTTCGCCGTGAGTGGCGTCCTTGAGGATGTAGCCTTCGGCGCCGGCCTTAAGAGCAGTCAGAATGTGCTCATCGGTCTTGTGAACGGTAAGAACGAGGATTTTAGTGGAAGGGTGCAGCTTTTTTATTTCCTGAATCGCCCCCACGCCGTTCATCCTGGGCATCGACAGGTCCATCAGGATCAGGTCAGGCTTGAGGGATTCGACCGAGCGGATGGCCTCCAGACCGTCCTGTGCCTCTCCAACCACCTCGAAGGCCGGGTTGGAGGACAGAAGCATTCTCAGTCCTTCTCTCAGGATCGTGTGGTCTTCGGCGATTACGATTTTTTTTCTCTCCGGCATAGGTCAAACCTTAACGAAAGCCATGAATATCGGAGAAAATACAGTATTTTCATGCCGCTATTACTGTAAATAGAGTATTTACCGTCCCGCAAGGCTATGAAAAAATTAAAACAACTTTGTCAATAAGTATAATAGCTGGAGTTATTCCGATTTCAATAGAAATCATCTGCTCTGAGGGGGAAAAATGTGTTTTGTCCTACTGGTGGAAGACAGTTCAACTTTTCGAAAATCGATGAGAGATATGCTGACGCTTCGATTTCCCGCGCTCAATATCGACGAGGCATCCGATGGTGAGGAAGCACTGCAAAAATTGGAGAACACAAACCCCGACCTCATCTTTATGGACATCAGGCTGCCTGGCAAAAACGGTCTGGAAGTCACCCAAAAAATCAAAGAGGTTAATTCCGACGTGGAGGTGGTCATTCTGACCAGCTATGACATTCCCGAATACAGGGCCGCCGCTTTGCGCAGCGGCGCAAGTCATTTTTTCATCAAAGGAAACTCAGGGAGCGATGAAATAGCCACTTTTGTAAGATGCAGCTTCCAAAAGAGGGGCAAGGATGTATGCGCCGGGTTTGAGGTTCCCGAAGTCATGTAACTGTTTCTATGTTCCAAATCTATCGTAATATATATCCTGGGTATCAGGAGGGGAAAATGAGAATAAACGGGGAAGATGTGGCCAGTTATTTGTCTGCTGACGAGGTCAGGATGAAAATGCGGATGTCCGGCGGGTTCCTCAGGTTTCAGAAATGGCTCGTAATTTACAACCTGCTGGTCGACCCGAGGCCGCTCGAGGAGATCGCCATGCATACGGGCCTCTCAGAATCAAGCGTGTATAGGATTATTGCCGAGTATAAGAACGGAGGTCCCGACTCGATCGAATCCATTGGAAAGATGGGCCGGCACGCCTGGTTCGAACAAGCCGGAACGACTTCAGTTATATAACATCAACTTTGAGTGTGCGGGTTCCTACCCCCGCCCGATCTTTGCGCTCAGGTCGGCAAGCCAGTTCAAATGGGCCTTTTCGTCTTCGCCCAGCCTGTGGAAAAGCCCCTTTGCGGGAGCATCCGCGCAGGTCTGGGCCATGCGCAGGTAAAGGTCAAGGGCCTGGATTTCGATCATCATGGCCAGCTCCAGACAGTCCTGGGCAGACTGCAGGTAATAGTCGTTGCGGGCAAGAAAATCGTCGATTTTAAGTCCGCCTTCCATCAGGTTGTCAGGTACGCAGGGAGCCTCGGGTCCCGCGCCCAGCGATTCGAGAAGCCGCACAAGGTTGTGCTTGTGGGTTTGCTCAGCCTTGAGGAGCTTTTCCAGGAGGTCCCGCACCCCGGCAAGTGTGCTCCTGTCAAAAGCCGCCCTGTAGAATTGCTCGAGGCCTGCTTCAAACCGGCATGCGATCGTAGCAGCCTCCAGGGCGGATTCATCCCCGCGTATGAACTGGAGGTGCAGTTCAGGGGGGGTTGCAGCCGTCCTGTGCTCCCAGGCCTCTATTCCGCCCTGGAGGTGCAGGACTCGGTGAAACCCGCGCCTGGCCAGAAATTGGGCAGCCATCCGGCTCCTTCCACCCACCGAGCAGTAGATGATTAAATCGCGTGCGCGATCGAGTTGTTCCAGGGAGTCTGCAAGCATAGGCAGCGGAATGAGTCTGGAGCCGGGCAGGTGAGATTGTTCGTATTCCTCGGGCTGGCGAACGTCAATGAGCTGATAGCTCCCTTCCCTGTGCCCGGCAATGTATATCTGAAGGTCCTCCGGAAAAATTACCTCAACGACCTCGGACGGGTTCTTATCGTTCCCCATGAACCGCCTCCGCAGAGCAACTGTTGTGTCCCTTAACATGGTAACGAACCAATGGGACGTTGTGCGGAAAAATCAAAGGCCCTGAAGGCCTCTTAAGAATGCAAGCGCGTTTTGACCCAGCACACTGTGGTTGTAACCGCCTTCGAGCAGGCCGAAAGAACCGATGCCGAGTTTCTTGCAGGTATTGTAAACCATCCGGCCCATTTCCTGGTAGTCTTCCGTATAGAGCAGGTGGCCCCAATCTTCGATATGATTGTCAAAGCCGGCAGATACGGCGATGATGTCCACATTGAGCGAGTCAAGCCGGGCAGCCACCTCCATCAGGTAATGCTTGCGGTTGCTCTCATCGGGATTATGAATGGATACATAACCTTTACCGCCCAGGATGTTTACCGTGCCGTCGCCATAGTGAAGGTCGAAGTCCAGGACGTGCGCTTTTTTGATGAAGCCGTTTATCCGGAGGTGTTCCAGTGCTATGGCCATGTTGTTGAAATAGCAGAACCCCCAATGATGATCGGCTGAAGCGTGATGCCCAGGGGGGCGAATAAGCCCGAAAGCGGGTTCATGGAGGCCGGCAACGGCAGTCTGAATCGCCGCCCCGGCGGCGAGCGCGGCAATATCGTATAGTCCTTGCCTTTCCACGCCTTGCACGAGGGATTTGGTGTGGACTGCGAGGATGTCGTCCAGAGGGGCCGCAAATGCCTGCTCGATCTCAACCTCGCTGCGAATGGCGTTAAGGATTGCTTCGATTCTTCCCTGGGAAGCCGCCGGATCGCTCACATAGACACTCTTGAAATCATCGTGGGTGAATACTTTCATGATAGGATCCTCCGCTGTAGGAACAAGTGCCCCAAACCCCAATCCGCTAGTTGCGCTTTCAGAAGGGAATATATTGGAAAGATACTTTACCAGAAGCAGGCGCAAAATGTGAGAAAATTGCTGATAGCATTCCCCTGGGATTAAACGATTCTCTTTTGTGCCGGTGGTTGATATATAAGCTCGAAAATAAGGGGCATCCGGCAAATAAGGTTGAATCACTTCAATGAAGAAACGGCAGCCGGTTGAGCCGCCTTTGCGGAGAGTTTATGGGCGATAAGTCTTTTGATTTCTACCGGGCTGTATCAGAGGAACTCGATCCCGAAAGGCTGCAGCGAAAATTCCTGACGGCCCTGCTGGATTTGCAAAACGTGGAGCGAGGTTCCATATGGGTGAGGAGGCAAAGGGGCTACACTTGCATTGAAGCGGTCGGAGAGCAAAGTGAGCGCATCAAGTCAATGACCATCGATTTCGGCCGGCCCAGCATTGTCGGCTGGGTTATCGAAAACGGCAAAATGACCGTCGCCGAACCGGGCAAAGACGCGCGCCACTACAGGCAGGCCGAGGAGAAAATCGACGTTAAGAGCAGCCTTATCCTTTGTTTTCCACTATTTCTCAGAACCGGCGAAGTCTACGGGGCGGTCCAGATAATCGACACAAGCGCTGGTGGAAACCGCCTCAACCTTGAGAAAAACTATCTCGAACTGCTCCAGCAGCTTATAGACATCGGATCGATAGCGCTGAGCAATTCGCTGGTTTTCTGCGAGCAGGTGAAAGAGAACCTGAAGCTCAGGCAGACCCTGAAGGCTATCCGCGAACAATATCTTATCATTGGGAAGAGCTCCGCTTTGCTGTGGGCGAGGAAAAGGGCCGCAGAGTATGCAAGGACGGATTTTCCCGTGCTGATTACGGGCGAAAGCGGCTCAGGCAAGGAGCTTCTGGCCAGAGAAATTCACCGGCTGAGCGGCAGGAGCGGTGGTGCTTTTCTGGCTCAAAATTGTAGTTGCATTCCGGACACTTTGCTCGAAAGCGAGCTTTTCGGCCATGAAAAAGGGGCCTTTACCGGGGCTTCCAAGACTAAGTTGGGACTTTTTGAAGCTGCAAACGACGGGACCGTTTTCCTTGACGAGATCGGCGACATGCCCCTTCAGCTCCAGGCCAGGATTCTGCGCGTGATCCAGGACGGCGAAATCAAGCCCGTTGGCAGTGTGCACCCCAAAAAGGTCGACGTGCGGATCATTTCCGCTACCAATCGCGACCTGCAAAGTGAAATCGCCAGGGAAAACTTCCGGGAGGACCTGTTCTACCGATTGAATGTTTTGCCGCTGCATGTTCCCTCTTTGCGAGAAAGGATCGAGGACATACCCCTGCTCCTGGACCACTTTGTGAGCGGTGAGGCGCTGCGGCTCGGAACCGCCCGCAAGACTTTTTCGAAAGATGCGCTCGATTTTCTCCTCGAATATGAGTGGCCCGGAAACGTTCGCGAGCTTGAGAATTTTGTTAAACACATCATCGTTATCACCCCTGGAGAGCTGATAACGCGCAAAGACCTCTCAAACCACTTTTTCTCTATAACCTCGAATGCGCACAGCCCGTTGGAACAGCGGCCGGACCAAAAGAAAAGTCCCGATGAAGAGAACGGAGCGGCGCAGGGCAGTTTTTTTGACGGATACTCCTGGGAGGAGTTGGAGCGCGCGTATGTTCTTCATCTTCTCGAAAAGAACAGATGGCACGTAACCCGGGCCGCAAAAGAAGCGGGGGTGAATCGTTCGACCTTCGACTCGAGGATGAAAAAACTCAATATCCGAAAATAAACTGAAAGCCATACCAATCCCGCAATGAAACCAACCTCGATAAATGAAAAAATCGCAGTCGCCAAAGACCTGCATGGCAGGTGGGGCGAGGCGCTCAGGACCGATCCAGGTATATCCGCCCAACTCGAGGAGCTTTCGGCCGGAGTGGAAGCTTCGAGCAGTTTGTGCCGCCTCTCAGGGGTTGCCCGGGCATGCGGGCTGTGTGACCGGGAGGAGGGCGGAAGCTGCTGCGGGGCTGGAATCGAGGACCACTACACCCCGGAACTCCTGCTTATAAACCTTATGCTTGGAGTCACACTGCCCGAATTGCGAAATTCGGAAAAGAGTTGCCATTTTTGGGGGGAGCGCGGCTGTGTTCTGACGGCCCGGGACATTCTCTGCGTGAATTACCTCTGCTCGATGCTGCAAAAAACCATCTATCCGGAAAAGTTGCTCCAGCTTCAGGAAGCGAACGGATTGGAAATGGAACTCCTTTTTATACTGCACAACAGGATCAGGAACTTTATCAGAACGGCCCGCCACAGAACCATTGAGCTCACGGCGAACTACTTTGACGGGCGCAAGGTCGGCTGCTTCGGCAACACCGGCTATCGAAAGACCACTGACCTTTCCAAACTCTGCGCCTGCATAGAGGACCTGACGGCCTCAGGGATTATCAGACCGCAGAGCACCGTATTCACCGATCTGGGGTGTGGGGACGGCAGGGTAAATCTTCTGATGAGCTATTTCGTCAGGCTGTCCATCGGTTTGGAAATCGATTCGGAAATTCTTTCCGAATACGGACCGAGAAAAAACGAGTTGATTTCCCTTCTGAGGAGCGAAGGCGCGGTCCTGCCACCCGAAAATATTTTCCTTATCCAGGGAAACTCACTCGACGGCAGGACCTTTGATGAGATTCGGTCCAGGACCGGCGTCGATTTCGCCGACATAGACCTTTTTTATACCTACATTACACTCCACGACCTCTTTGCCGAAAAGATCGCCGAACGTGGCCGCCCGGGGGCCTACTACCTGGTCTATGGCTTCAGCAGGGTCCTTCCCGCTTACGAATCACTGGAGCTGGTAAACCCGGACGTCGGCGCCCGGGCAATAGCGGCCCTTTTCAGGAAAAAAGGCATCCCTCGCACGCCCAACGCGGACCCTCACTTCGTTTTGGGTCCCCGCTATACGCATCGCCACAGGCCATACGTCCAGTCCGCGCCCGATCTTTCGGTGAGGGCGGACGATAGACACGCGATGCGGTCGCCTTTCGCGCTACGCGAAGTACATCGCTAAGGGATGCTGCGAGAGCATCTCGCCAAATGATCGTTTAGTGTTGTTAACAAGTCTGTCATACGAGGGTGATTCAGGACAGTTAAACCAAAGTAAGTACTCGATTTCGCCCCCCCGAGCCGCCGAGGACTTTT
>JBELAB010000097.1:0-8559 GCA_049509275.1 Syntrophobacteraceae bacterium
CGCCAAATGTCCCGCTGTTCTGCTGGAGTGCGGAATAATCAGGAACAGGAGTGAGGAGACTCTGCTTCGCAACCGGCCATACCGGCAGCGCATCGCAGGAGCAATCGCCTCGGCCGTTTCAGCATTCCTCGACACCCGCGCAGCGGGGCGACCTGAAAGACTACTTGAAACTCAGGATATAGCCGGCGAGCGCTTCCTTGTCTGGGTCCGGCAGGGCCTTTATCTTTTCGAGCTGCCCGCGCATCATGCCCCAATTTTCGCTCTCGATGAGCGGCTTTATCTCTCCTTTGAAGAAGGAGACCACCCTGGCCTTGTCCGAATAGGTTTGGACAATCTCTGCCAATGATATGGCAGCGGCCTTTTTGTCAGGTTTGTGGCACATGCCGCATTTAAGCGTCGCGAATATCTCTGCGCCGTCCGCACTCCACGCTCCTCCGCCGGCCGCCAACGCAGTCACCAGGACCAGTGTGGATAATATCAGCCGCATTTAGCTCTCCTCCGGTTGATTTGAACAAAATCCTAAATAGCGGGGCTTCGCTTTTGAGAACGGGCCAGGCTTATCACCGCCCGCGTCCGGCGTGCATTCACACCGGATCGATTCCTTGACCCGAATATGGCTTCTCCTTATTATCTCATTACGATGGCTGAGCGCAAGCAATCGGCTGTCTTGCGGATTGTCGATACCGACGGCCATCGGATTTTCAGAAACTTCGATCTGAGGCAAATGAGCGGGGAGAATTTCCGTCGAATTCTCTTGCCCGGCGCCCGGAAAATTTTAAGACATGGCATTCAGTTGGGCTAATGCATTCCTGATAATTTTGGCCGCAGAACGGGCGGTCGAGCTGGTTATCTCCAGGCGAAACGAAATGCACCTTAAAAAACTGGGAGGCAAGGAATCCGGCGCAGCATTTACCAGGCTGCTGGTCGGCTTTCATGTGTGCTGGTTTTTTTCGTTCGGCATGGAAGCGGCGGCAAGGGGTGCAAACCTGCTCTGCTCTCCGAAATTGCTCATTTTGGTGTTCCTGTTGTTTCGGGTCTGGCACTATTGGTGCGTCCTCAGCCTCGGGCGGTTCTGGAACATCAAGATAATCGCCATCCCCGGGGCCGAGTTGGTTCGCGCAGGTCCCTACCGGTTCCTCAAACATCCCATTTATATCGGGGTTCTGCTTGAAACCTTCGTTTATCCGGCCCTTTTCGGGTGCTGGGTAACAGCGCTTATCTTCGGTTTTTCAAATATATTAGTCCTCAAGAAACGAATCCGGCAGGAAGAAACCGCTTGGGGGATTTGATCCTGTGATGCTTTTAGCCGTATACGTCAAGGAGCGTAGAGCTTGAACCCTTGCGGCGTTTATCCGGCATCCGGAAACCAATACCCGGAAAGTTACCTCTTCGGCAACTGATCCAGGTACCAATCCATCGGGTCGAGCAGTGCAAAACCCAGCTCACGCAGGTGGTTTTTCACTTTAGAGATATTGCTGGTGAGAAGATATGGGAAAACGGCCCTTTTGCCTTCGTCCCACATCGGGTATACCAGGATGCTCCCGAACGAAACGCCCTGTTCCGTTATGGCGTCGACGATTTTTTTTATCTGACCCTGTTTGTTTTCGACCACAATACCGATGAGGGCGCCCGGTTCCTGCAGCCCGAGCACGTTAACAAACGCCCGTGTGAGGTCCCGCATGGATATTATTCCTTTTAGCTTTCCGTCCGGATCGACGACCGGGAAGGCGCCTACTTTGAGGTTCTGCATCATCAGGAGCGCGTCTTCCAGCGTCTGGGCCGGGGAGACGGTTACAGGGTTGGCGGTCATAATGTCTTTGACCTTCATTACCGCCAGCCGTCTTTCCTCGGTCGCTTTTTCAGCTTCGCAAAGAACCGTCGAAGGCATGGCGCTTCTTATGTCCCGGTCGGTAACGATCCCGACGAGAATGTCATCTCCGACAACGACGGGCAAGTGCCTGATCCTGTTCTGGGCCATTAGGGTCTGCGCTGCAAGTATTCCCGTCTCCGGACCGACAGTTACAACATCCCTGGTCATCGATTTGTCAATGAACATATGGCCCCCCTTAAGCTGAATATGACTGCTTACAGGTCCAGAAGTATTTGCACATGATTTCTGATGAGCTCCGGAAGCACATCCAACGCATATCCCCCTTCGAGGACGGAAATGAGACGTCCGTCGGCATACTGGACCGCCATTCGAAAAAGCCTTTTCATCATCCAGGAAAAAGCCTCAGTCGATAGCTTAATGTCAGACATGTCATCTGCGGCGTGCGCGTCAAAACCCGCAGATACAAGGATAACTTCGGGCATGAATTCATCGAACGCCGGGATCAGGTCCCGTGTTATCTTGCGCCTGTATTCCTCATCGCCCTGTCCGGGAAGGATAGTAGAATTAAGAGTAGTTTCCAATCCGGTGCCTGAACCCTTTTCGAATTCGCGGCCCGTGCCCGGATACGCGAATGAGGGGTGTTCGTGAATTGAATAGTAGAAGACGTTGGGGTCCCCCTCGAATATGTGCTGCGTTCCGTTGCCGTGGTGGACGTCGAAATCGACGATGCCGACTCGCCCGACTTTCCACCGGATTTGCAGATAACGGGCCGCGATCGCTACATTGTTGAAAAAGCAGAAGCCGAGGGCCTCATTCCTTTCAGCATGGTGACCCGGCGGACGCACAGCGCAGAAGGCGTTATCGATCTTCCCCTCCATGAGCATATCGACTGCGTTGAGAATGCCGCCCACAGCAAGCAGGGCCGTCTCGTAGGTTTGTGGGCAGATCTGGTTGTCTGCGTTGTCCAATTCGCCAAGATCGAGCAGGCAGGCTTGCTCGAACCTGTATATGTACTCGGGCGAATGGACCTTATCCACCCATTTCAGTTCGGCGGCAGTGGCCGGAATAGGGATGAGTTTGGAGAGAAGGCCTGCCTTCTCCAGGCCGCGCAGAATCACTGTCAGCCTTTCGGGGGCTTCCGGATGCCCCGGCCCGGTTTTGTGCAGCTTGAATCTTTCGTCATAAAGCAACCCGGTTCTTCTCATCCTGTTTCCCTCATATCTGATGTCCATCCGAAAACACCGGATGAACGCAGGAAAATTTCCCTTATCAGACCGAACCGGGGACCGCTAAAGCCGGCAGCGGAAAGAAAAAAGATCCTTGCTCCCTGGTGCTGTGAGATCAGCTCACGGAATCCGCAATTTCTGTCCTGGTTGCAGGTCGTTTGATTTCAGCTTATTGGCGGATTTCAGCTCCTGCGTGCTTATTTGGTAACGCTGGGCAATAGCCGAGAGGCTATCCCCCTTCTTGACCAGGTAAATCTTCTCCCTGGCCTTTTGTTTCGCCTTGGGTGACCCTTCCTTCGCAGGCGCAATGGCCACTGCGCTCCGGGACGCAGAGGCCGGGGTCACGGCCGGTACGGCAGGAGCAGGTAAATCCTGCCCCTGTGCCGTCGAGTTTTCCTGGCTTACAGTCCCGACAGGGACGTCATTTCCGGCTCTAAAGTTCAGTTCGAATATCTTGCCTGTCCCCATCGGAAGATTGATTTCATGATTGCCGGCGGGGATATCGTCCGACCGGAACATCGGGTTCAGACGCTTGATTTCCCGGTATGTCGTGCCTGCCGTGTTCGCTATAGTCTGAATCGGCACGGGCCTGGACAGCGATACGTTCACCCGGTCCAGCCTGAATTCCTGGTATCCCCACCCTTTGGGCAGGTCGTACCCGTACTGATTCGGATGACTCAGCACAGCCTTTACCGCCAGAATTCGAAAAACGTAGCGCTCGGTTTCCTGAGGAAGCTTCAGATCATAGTAGTCGCGAGAGCCCTGGATGCGAGATTCGTCAAGGATGCGCTTGTCCCCGCAGTTATAGGCCGCAATGGCCAGAGACCAGCTATGATATTTTTTGTAGAGGTCGTTTAATAAAAGAAAAGCGCTCTCTGTAGAGTGTTCAAAATCGTACCTTTTATCGACCGATCCTCTCCGCTCCAACCCGTAAGCCGCTCCCGTGCCAGGCATAAACTGCCACGGCCCGGCCGCCCCCTTGGGAGAGCACGCATCCGGAAGCAGGTCACTTTCCACAATGGCCACGTACTTCAAATCTTCAGGCAACTTGTAGTAGTGGAGCCGCTCCTCTATTATCGGGAAATAACGCTCCATCCTCTTCAACCAGAGATAGACCTGAGCGTGATTATAGACAACCAGCGTGAATTCCTTGTCGAAACGCTCATACACATCCTGCCGTTGGAGGGGGACCGGCTCGCCGCACAGGTCGATGCTGTTTGGCGGCGGAACGTAGGGAACGTTCATAGACGCGGAAGCAACACCGGCCGGGGCAGGCGTCTTATGGCTTTCCACGACCTGGCCCGCCGCAGGCTTTTGAACTGTATCGTTCGTTTGCAATGACGCGCAGCCGCAAACCCCAAGAATTAATCCCACCGCGGCCGCAGCAGCTCCCAGTCTCTTTGTTTGACGCCGGCCTTTCATATAAAAACCTCTCCTTGCCTTTTTCTGATGCCTGCCTTCAGCGTTGGATTTCAAGATCGTTGAAGAAGAACTTTATTTCCTGAGCAGCCGTATCGGGGCCGTCAGAACCATGGACGATGTTTTTTTCGACATCGCTTGCAAAATCGCGCCTGATCGTACCCGGTAAGGCTTCTTTCGGATTGGTGGCCCCCATCAGCTCCCGGTTTCTCTGGATGACATTTTCCCCTTCGAGCACCATGGCAATGATCGGCCCCGATGTCATAAATTCCGTAAGCGAGCTGTAAAACGGCCGCTCCCTGTGGACCGCGTAAAACATTCCGGCCTGGTCCAGGGTGAGCCGTATCATCTTCATAGCGCAAATCCTGATGCCGGCCTGCTCCAGACGCCTCATGACCTCTCCAGCCAGCCCCTTGCGAACTCCATCGGGCTTTATTATCGAAAGCGTCCTTTCCATTGAACCCCCTTCCTGGTATCGCGAGTAAAAATCATGAACGTTACACGTTTACATCACAGCAGACACCGATGTCCAACCGAAATCGGAGAGGACAAATCAACGACGATGCCCTGCTCTAACGGAGTTGCCGGCCGCAGGCTTAAACCCTGCTGCGAGCGCCCACCGTCACCGAACAGTTGCCGAGCCGTTTTCTCGGCAAGACCATGGCCGATACTACCATCCAGGAGGGAGAATAGCAAAAGATCAGTCTAAGCAGCGATAGTAACTTCGCAAAACATTCCGCGCGTTACCGCATTCCACCCGGTGACAAAAGATTCTTTCACAGAGTGCAAAGTAACACTTGACACTTTACACACATTGCTCTATCCTGCCTTTACAACCAATGGAGTGTTAATGACTTCGAAGGAAAAACAAACAACGACGGAATCACAAAAGGCAACCCGGCTCGGGCTCAAGATGAAGGACCTCGTGAATGCCACGGGCGTGCCCAAGGGCACCATCCTGCACTATCTGCGTGAGGGGCTTCTGCCCGAACCGGTCAAGACGAGCACCAACATGGCTTATTATGACCAGCTAAGCGTGGCGCGCGTTCGCCTCATTCGCCAACTTCAGCGCCACCACCGGTTGAAGCTCTCTGAAATCCGGCGAATACTTGCGGAAAGCATTGATGAGGAAGAGTTGTCCATGCGGACTTCCCTCAATGAACTCATCTTCGGTCCTTTGCAAACGGAGGGCGATCTCGATCTTCCCGCGTTCTGCGAAGCAACAGGCTTAAGCCGCGAGCAGGTGCTGCAATTCCTGCGGGCGAAGCTGCTTCTGCCCGCTCAGGAGGGCCGCTTTGACCAGGCGGATGCTGTAATAGGCCGAATGTATGTCAGTGGAATGGCTGCCGGTATGCAGTTGGAGGACATGGCCTATTATGTGGAACTGGGCGAGAAGATAGTTGACCATGAAATGGCTCTGCGAGGCAGGCTGACGCGCCATCTTCCAGTCGCCCGGAACGCATCCCTGACCATGCAACTTGTAGAAGCGGCCCGCATTACCCGCGCCTACATCATCGACCGGTTATTCCAGCGAAGGATCTCCGCCATGCGGGACTTAAGAGATGGAGAAACAGAGTGATGATTCCGGTTCTCAAGGCCATTCCTTTTGCCGGTGTTGCAGTCCTGATTTTTCTATTCGGGAAAGGGCATCCGGACCTGAGTTTCCTTCGTGAAGCAAGTCTCGTTGTCCTCGCGATCGATTCCTGCGCCATCTTCTATCTCGGCCGCAGGAACCTGGCCTCCCCCATCCACTGGGGCATGTCCATTTTCCTTGCCCTGGCTGCCGCGGCCCTCTGCATCCGGCCCGAGGACGCGGGCCGGTTCATGGTCTCTCATGCGACAACGCTCGTCTATGCAATTCTTTTGGCTGTTGCTGTCGTGCCACTCCTACTGGGCAAAGAGGTTTTCACGACGTTTTTTGCCAGGAAGCAAACGCCCGAAACGCTTTGGGGCACATCTGTATTTATTAAGATCAATCATAATCTGACCGGCTTCTGGGCGATACTTTTTTTCTTCAGCAGCCTCTTAACCCTTGTGCCAGGCGTGTTTAACCTTCATGGGCCTTTTAATGAAATGCTTTTTCAGGGCATTCTTCCCGCCGCCGTTATGTGCGGCATCGGTTTCCCTGTAACCACGTGGTACCCGGGGTATTATCAGCGGCAACTGGGAATAACACCACCGGGAGAAAGTCACTCGGATGGAGCAGCACGGCAGGATTGGTTCCAAGCCACCCCGGAATACCCGATCACAAAATCCAACACAGAGGAAAAGGAGACAGAGAAAATGGCTGATAAAGCTGTAATAGTAGCCCTGAACGGTTCACCCCACTCCGGGATCGGCAATACGAACATGATGCTTGAAATGCTTCGAGCACCTCTCCTGGAGAGCGGATTCGATCTTGAGATCGTTACTCTGAGTGAGTACGACATCAAATACTGCACCGGTTGCGCTCTTTGCATGGAGAAGGGCGCCTGCTGGATCAACGACGATCACCGCTCGATCGCAACTAAGCTGCTGAATGCTCCGGGGATCATCCTGGCATCCCCCGTCTATTTCATGCATGTGACGGCACAGATGAAGACTTTCATCGACCGAAGCCTGGCTTACGGGCACAAACCCCGCCCCACATGGAAGCCCGGCTTGGCCGTGTGCGTCTCGTCAGGTTACGGTGAAACCGATACCGCCGGTTATCTCGGTTCATGCCTGCGCAGCTTCGGCTCGTTTTCAGTGGGCAGTCTCACGGCGATGGCCACGGGGCCGGGCGAGTTTATCGGCAAGGAAGCCGTTGAGGCGAGGGCGCTCGGCCTGGCCGGGGACCTGGCTGCGGCAATACGTGAGAAGCGGCGTTACCCGGCCACGGACCGGGACCTTCACTATTATCAGTTCATGGGTGGCCTCGTGAAAAGCCGGAAAGATTCGATAATGCGAGACGATTACGAGCACTGGCAGGAACACGGCTTATATGAGGGATTTGAGACATATATTCAGCAGAAAGAGACTAAGGTTGAGATCGATAATGAACTAAGGAAGGCATGGATCGCAGAGATGATCGCAGAAAGCAGGAAGGCAAAACCCGCAAGGGACAGGAACAAGCCGGACGGTCCAGGTCCTCGCACGGCCCAGACTTGTGAGGATTTGCTGCGCTCGATGCCTTCCGGCTTCAATCCAGACGCAGCCAGGGGTCTGAAGGCAGTCTACCAATTCGAGGTCAGCGGCAGCGAGAACTTTACGGCCAATTTGCAAATAGCTGATGGTATTTGCACTTATCACTACGGCCCTGCCGCGAAGCCCGATGTGATCGTCAAGACTCCTGCGGACGTCTGGCTTGCGGTCTCCAAAGGTGAGATGGACGGGCAACAAGCTTTCATGAGCGGCAAATACAAGGTCGACGGGGATATAAGTTTGCTAATGCGGCTAAAATCCATTTTCTCCGGCTGAAAGCCATCGGGCAGGAGAGGGAGTCGCCTCCCTCGTCCTCCCACGCCACCGTGCATAAGGTTCCTTACACGGTGGTTCATGTTGCCTATTTTGTCCTCTCCAACCAGAGATTGCTCAGATCTATTTCTATTTGCTGAAATGGTTCCGCGCGCGCTTTGTCGTCCTCGATAAAGCAACCCGCTGCCATCCACCTGCCGGATTCCAGTCGGAATACGTCCAACGTTTTTGCGATGGGATCGATGAGCCAGAAATATTTCACTCCATTTTGACCGTAGAGCCGCATCTTCTTGATTTTGTCCAGGCGGAGAGTGCCGGGTGAGAGCACCTCGCACACCCAATCCGGAGGGACAGAGATCCAGTTGGTCTCTTCGAACGACGGAAAACGCTCCTTTCTCCATCCTGCCAGGTCAGGAACAAGGATGTCTTCTCCCATCTTGATTTCAGACTCAATAAGGATGATCCATCCGCCGGGCCCGCCACCCCGCCCGAATTGATAGGGCGGCCCCAGCTCGCTTCCCAGTGCGGAGGCGGCATACACGTGATACCTGGAGGGCCGCGGGGTAACGATCAGCTCTCCGTCGATGATTTGGCCGGTCATGTTTTCCGGGATACTATAAAGATCATCGTAAGCAGCCTTCTTCTTTG
>JBELAB010000098.1:0-8529 GCA_049509275.1 Syntrophobacteraceae bacterium
TCATCAGGAACTACACGGACGGTTGCCACCATGGGAAGGAAGAGAACATCCTCTTCAGGGACCTCAAGCTCAAGCCTCTTACGGGTGAACTGAAACGAATCCTTGATGAGCTGATCAACGAGCACCGCCCAGGAAGGGAAGCGGTGGGACAGTTGGTTCAAGCCAAAGAGCAATACATCCGGGGAGAAAATGAGGCCATCTCCCGCATAATTGCCTGCATGCGCTATCTGGTCGAATTCTATCCGAAGCACATCGAAAAGGAGGACCGGCACTTCTTTCTGCCTTGTATGGTCTATTTTACCGAGCAGGAAAAAGATGCCATGCTAAAGGAGGAGATGGATTTCGACAGAAATTTCGTTCATGTGAGATACAAAGCTATAGTGGAAAGTGCTGAAGGGGCATCCGGCTAAAGGAGATTGGAGGGCACAGATCGGGGGGAAAAGGCCCTGTTCCGAAGGCGGAATGTATTACGACGATTTGTTCGTTCCGCGGCGAGGAGTAGAGACCGTCCTCCGATATCCGCCTTCAGTTTTCCGTCTTCGGCCTATTCACTATCTCCCATCGAGGAGAACAACGCCGCCTTTTCGCCGGCTGTAACTTCGTCAGACATGAATACAGGATCTGGTTCCTCCGCACATAGCCGGTTTCTGCCTAAATTTTTAGCCTCGTACATAAGCCGGTCGGCCCTGTCAAGAAATGCGCCCACTGTACACTCATCGGTGAAACGGAAAACGGCTACGCCGAAACTGGCGGTAATCCTCACGGTCTGTGTACCGAAAGTGACCTGGTTGCGGCGAATTATTTCCTGCAGCCGCTCCGAGATTGCCACCGACTCTCTGAGCGTGGCGCTGGGCAAAATGAGGGCAAACTCTTCACCCCCATAGCGGCAGGGCACGTCTATGACACGAACACTTTCTTTCAGGACTTTGCCAACCTGGGCAAGAACAGCATTGCCGCATTCATGTCCGTAGAGGGTGTTTACATTTTTGAAATGATCCAGGTCGATCATGACCAGACCGGTCGGGAGCTTCGTTCGCCGCGTCCTTTCCATCTCTATTGTGAGAGATCCCTGCATATATCGGAAGTTATAGAGGCCGGTGAGCTCATCGACGAATGAAAGCTCCTCGAGTTTGCGGCACCGCTCGCGCAGGAGTTCAATTTCTTCCATCAGCGAGCACTGTTTTAGAGCCGGGCACCCATCTGCCCTGTACCCCGGTTCGACATTTTCAAGTTTACTCAAAACCCCCTCCCAAACAACGACAGTGGCCATACGGTGGCAGTATTACATCAACGGCTCGCAGAATTCAACAAACTCCGTCTCCGCCGCCGGCCCAATTTTGTTTGATACTCTCACCGTCTGAAATGCAAAGACCGGGAAATCAACGCAGAACCTGATCCACCTGTTCGGATGAGCTTCCGAGAGGCGATTGCCGTTGATGTCTTCGAACGAATCAAGAAAATGAGAAGCACTTGACCCGTCAGGATAAAGAAACTCCAGCCTCCGGCCGGGGACCAGCCTCGATCTGACCTCAACGAATATTTTTCCCCCGGCCCCAAGGTCTGCCGGCATTGAATCGCAATCAGGGCCGGGACGTACCAGACCTGCCAGGGTATGGGTCTGCAGATATGAAATCCGCGTTTCCACATTGGATTTGTGCGTTTGAGCACTTTCGAACAGATTCCCTTTTGTGTAGGGACGGTGACTCACTTTTTGCAGGTCTTCAATCCAGTTCCGTTCGACCCTGAACTCCGTCTTCCGTCCTCGGTAAGCCGTGCACCGCTCCGCACAGCGGTCGATGGCCTGCCGGTAGGCCCGCGTTACGCTGGCCACGTAAAGCGGTCCCTTCATGCGGCCTTCTATTTTGAACGAGTCTATTCCGAGGCGCGCCAGTGCGCCGATCTCCTCCAGCAGGCAGAGGTCCTTTGAATTGAATACGTAAGTGCCGCGCGAATCTTGCTGCACCGGAAAAAACTCACCGGGCCGCTTTTCTTCGACCAGCCCCCAGGACCACCGGCACGGTTGAGTGCAGAAGCCGCTGTTGGCGCTCCGATTCACACTCCTTCGAAGGCGGGGGGGATTCTTTTCCGCCGCTTTTTCTAAAGGCCGGGGGAGATGATTCAGAAAGGCGCTCATCAGGCAGCGGCCCGAATAGGACATGCACATCGCACCGTGGACGAATATTTCGATTTCGGCCTTAGATTTCGCAGCAATCTCGGCCATTTCTCGAAAACTCAATTCGCGGGCCAGATTTATCCGGCGCACTCCCTGCTCTTGCCAGAATTCCACGCTCGACGAATTGGTCGTGTTTGCCTGGGTGCTGAGATGAATGGGGATTTCAGGAGCATATTTGCGTGCAAGCAGCAGTAGGCCCGGGTCCGAGATTATAAGAGCATCGACCTTCAGTTCCTGGAGATATTCGAGGTACGGGGGGATTTTCTTCAGGTCCGCCTGGCGCATAAAAATATTGACGGCCACATAGATTTTTTTGTCGAGCCTATGGGCGATAAGGCTTGCCTCCGCCAGTCCCTCGGTGTCAAGATTATGAGCAAAACCACGCAGCCCGAAATCTTTTCCCGAAGCATAGACCGCGTCGGCGCCGTACAAAAAGGCAATCCTCAGCTTTTCCAGGCTGCCGCCCGGCGAAAGCAGTTCGGGCTTTGAGGCTATTGGTCGCGGCGCTCGATTCATTATTCGCCAATCTTTCGGGTGTAGTTTTTCCGTACCTCGCATTTTAAACCGATGGTGATTATTTGACAAATACCACGTCGCCATATACTTATCCTGAGCGTGCGGCCGGCGCTCGATGATCGACTCTCAGAGCCCGGCGTTCAGTTTGAAACCCTTTGGCATCCCATTTTGGCGGGAACAGGCCTCGGCACGAACGGATTATGGCCGCCCAAAATATTTTTGACGGGAGCGAGTCAATAGAGGATAGAGGCAATTTTCATACCATTTCTTCCGAACGGGAGCGCAATCGGATTGCCTGGCTCAGTCTCAAGCTGGTGCCCGGCCTGGGAAACAGGTCCATCCTGCGCCTTCTTGAGGTTTTCGGGTCTGCCGAAAAGGTCCTTGCCGCACGACTCAGGGACTTATGCGAAACCGGCTTGACCCGAGACAAACCGCTACATGCGCTCGCCGCAAAGCAGTTTGTCAGAGACCCGCAAACGGAGTGGACGTACCTTAAAGACAAGAATTTCCGGCTGATATGCATCGGTGATGATGACTATCCCGCAAATCTTGTCAAAATCCCGGACCCCCCGGTCGTTTTGTTCTCCTCGGGCGCACTCTTGCCTCGAGACCTGGTCTCAATTGCCGTGGTCGGATCGCGGTACGCCTCCCCAGCGGGACTTATATTTGCTGAAAGATTGAGCTCAGATCTGGCCTTTAGCGGCCTTACCGTCGTGAGCGGCCTTGCGCTTGGAATAGACTCCGCCGCGCACCGTGGAGCACTCAAAGCCCAAGGCAGGACATTGGCCGTTCTGGGCTGCGGGCTGGATGTGAATTATCCGTCTCTAAACGCGGATCTCAGGCAGCAAATAGCCCGGACCGGGGCCTTGCTGACTGAATTTCTGCCCGGCGCCCCTCCCTCTTCCGGCAATTTCCCATCGAGAAACCGCATAATCAGCGGCCTTTGTCTGGGCGTTGTCGTAGTGGAAGCCGCCGAAAGAAGCGGTTCGCTTATAACCGCTCGTTTCGCCCTGGAGCAGGGGCGGGAAGTTTTTGCCGTCCCGGGGATCGCGCAAAGCATGCGCAGCAAGGGTGCGCACCGGCTTATCAGGCAGGGCGCCAAGCTGGTTGAGTGCGCAGAAGACATTCTGGAAGAAATCCGGCCTCTTATCCGTTCGCCACAATCCTCCCGGTCCCCCTCTGCAAAAGCACCGGCCGGGGTGGAAAAGCCGCACAGCCCTGAGGAAACAATTTCGTCCTCCCCGTTCATCGAGGAGTCGTACAGTCCGGAGGAAAGAATCCTTTTGAGAATTATGGATAAAGTTCCGAAACATATTGATGAAATAGCTCAGGAGGCAAATATGCCGGTCCAGCATAGTGCCGCGATACTGCTCGAACTGGAACTCAGAGGGCTTGTCTCTCAGTTGCCGGGGAAATATTTTATTTCTGGACTATAATATAATAAGTTTCGAGAGGTAATCTCCGAATGTCAAAATCGCTCCTCATTGTTGAATCTCCCACCAAGGCGAGGACCCTTGAGCGCTATCTGGGCAAGGACTTCATCGTTAAAGCCAGCGTCGGCCATGTCAAGGACCTTCCCGGCAATAAGCTGGGTATAGACCTCGATGGAGAATTCAAGCCGCAATACCAGATTTTGCGTGGGAAGAAAAAAATAATAGATGAACTCAGAAAGGCCGCCTCCAAGGCCGATGCCGTCTATCTGGGCCCCGATCCGGACAGGGAGGGAGAGGCAATCGCCTGGCATATCGCCGAAGAGATCGGCGCCACAGAAAAACCGATTCGAAGAGTTCTTTTTTACGAGCTTACGCGCAAGGCGATCAAGGAAGCCCTTGAAAAGCCGAACGAACTTAACCGAAAGCTTTATGAGGCGCAGCAGGCAAGGCGAATCCTCGACCGGCTCGTCGGGTACATGATCTCGCCTCTTTTGTGGGAGAAAGTAAGAGCGGGTCTCAGCGCAGGAAGGGTGCAGTCTGTTGCCCTGAGTCTTATCTGCGGGCGGGAAGAAGAAATCCACGCTTTCGAGACGGAAGAATACTGGACAATCGATGTCCGGTTGAGCCCTCGCCCCGATTCTTCTTCCGGTCCAACGTCATTTTCCGTCCAGCTTATCCGGCACAAAAAGAAAAAGTGCGCTATCGGCTCGCATGCCGAAGCCGAGCGGCATGTGCAAGCGCTCAATTCCGCAACCTATCGCGTCAGCGCGGTCGAAAAGAAGCAGCGGCAAAAAAGCTCACCTCCTCCATTTATTACCAGCACTCTCCAGCAGGACGCCGCGCGGAAATTTCACTATTCGGCCAAACAGACGATGAGTATAGCGCAGAGGCTCTATGAAGGAATCGAAGTTGGGCAGGATGGCGCTGAGGGCCTCATCACTTATATGCGTACCGATTCCACGCGGCTTTCCCAGGATGCGGTGCAGGAGGCAAGAGAGTTTATCTCGAGCAGGTGGGGAGACAAATACCTGCCTCCAAAACCGATCTTCTACAAATCCAGCCGGACAGCCCAGGGAGCGCACGAAGCGATTCGGCCCACGGATGTCGGCCGTACCCCGGAAAGCGTATCAAAGCACCTCACCAAAGAGCAGTTGAACCTCTATGCGCTTATCTGGAAAAGGTTTGTAGCCTGTCAGATGGCCCCTGCCCTTATAGATCAAACTACGATAGACGTTGCGGCGGGCGATTATACCCTGAGAGCTATCGGCTCGGTGATCGTTTTCCAGGGATTTTTGATCCTCTACGAGGAGGGGAAAGATGAGCCGGAAAACGGGAAATCCGACCAGAGACTCCCGGACCTCTCTCAAGGTCAGCCCCTCGACCTTCTGGCAATAGAACCGAAGCAGCATTTTACGCAGCCTCCGCCAAGGTACACGGAAGCTGCTCTGATAAAAACCCTCGAAGACCTTGGAATCGGAAGGCCCAGCACTTACGCGACGATAATATCCACTGTTCTGGACAGAGAGTATGTTTTGCGCCAGAAACAGCGGCTGCTCCCCACAGAGCTTGGAGTGATGATCAACGGGCTTGTTTCGGCCAATTTTCCGAGCATAGTGGACGTGAAGTTTACCGCCAATATGGAAAAAGATCTCGACGAGATAGAACATGGCGGACGCAGCCTTCAGCATCTTTTGAGTGATTTCTACGGACCTTTTTCAAAGACCCTGGAGTCCGCCCGCAAAGGGATGGCCAACCTGAAGAGCACGGGATGGGCCACGGACCTCAACTGTCCGCGCTGCTCCAAACCCCTGGCCATCCGTTTGAGCCGCAGCAACGGTCCGTTTCTGGCCTGCAGCGGATATCCGAAATGTTCGTTCACCTCGGATTATGAAAGGGATGAAAAGGGACATATTCATACCATCGAGCAGAAGCAGCCCACACTTTCCGGGGAGGTCTGCGAAAAATGCGGCAAACCCATGGCGCTCAAACGCGGCCGGTACGGCCCTTTTCTAGCCTGCACCGGATATCCGGGATGCCGGAATACCCGGCCCGTTTCTACCGGCATCCTCTGTCCGCGCGAAGGGTGCGGCGGCGAGTTGGTAGAGCGTACGGGGAGGCGGGGCCGCTTTTACGGGTGCAATAAATATCCGGCGTGCAAAATGCTCTTTCAAGGCGAGCCGGTTCAGGAAAGCTGCCCGGCATGCAATGCGCCGGTTCTTTTTCGCAGACAGGGGAAAACGGGTAACGGGACCCTGTTCTGCATAAATCCGTCCTGCAAGTTCAAAAGAAAAGAAGAACCGGAACAGGAACTGGTGAAGAATGGGTGAGGCCCTAGTTGAATCAATCCCGTTAATTGGCGGCCAGATTATTGCCTTCATAGTCGGGTGCATCCTTGGCAGCTTCTACAATGTGGTCATTTACCGGTTGCCATCAGGCCAGTCCATTGTACGGCCGGCTTCCCGGTGTCCGGCCTGCGGAAATGCGATTGCGGCCTATGATAATATACCGCTGGTGAGCTATCTTTTGCTGGGCGGCAGGTGCCGCCACTGCAAGGTCTCGATATCTCTAAGATATCCGCTCGTAGAAGGACTAAGCGGCCTTTTGGCGATGCTCCTCTTTCGCCGATATGGACCTCATCCTCAACTGGCAATCGAGTTCCTCTTCTGTTCCCTCCTGCTTATAATCACCATGATCGACCTCGATACTTTTCTGATTCCCGATATTCTGTCACTGCCCGGCATCGCTCTGGGCCTTGCACTCTCCTTTTTTACCCCCAGGCTTTCCTGGTGGGAGTCGCTCATGGGGATAATCCTGGGCGCGGGGATTTTCTACCTGATCGCGGCGGCGTATGCGCTTGTGAGGCACAAGGAAGGGCTTGGCGGGGGCGATATAAAGTTGCTTGGGATGATAGGAGCTTTCATCGGGTGGAAGGGGGTCCCATTTACCATCCTGGTATCGTCGGTTTCGGGCGCGATTGTTGCGTTGCCTCTGATGTGGCGATCGGGAAAGGGCCTCGGCTCAGCTTTGCCCTTCGGCCCTTTTCTCGCTTTTGGCGCAATATCATACATCTTTTGGGGTGAGCTTTTCTACCGCTGGTACTTTTCCAATCTGCTCGGGATGTAGGAAAAAATGACTCGCAGATGCTTCTTCGTGCAGGAAGTTACCTCGGACACGCAGATTTTCGACCTCCCGCCACGCCTTTCGCGCCAGTTGGAAGGCGTGTTGCGTGCAAGAGTGGGAGAATCAATAGAATTGCTTGACGGCCACGGATCGGCCTGGGCATGCGTGATTACTGGAATTCGCCGGGGAAGTGTCACTGTCTCCCTGACAGGCAAGCTGGAACGCCCGGTGTGCGAATCGCCGCTGGCCATCGTACTTGGCATCGGAATTGTCCGGTCGGATACGATGGACCTTGTTGTAAGACAGGCGGTCGAAATGGGGGTTTTGCGCCTGGCCTTTTTCCGCGCTCTGAGAAGCCAATATGGTCTTCGCGGCAAACCCGCCGAAAAGAAAAAGGAGCGCTGGTCCAAAATAGCGAGCGAGGCTAATTGCCAGTGCGGCCGGACAAAAAGGCTTGAAATTGAGATTTTCGAGGACCTGGGCCATTTCCTAACCTCATTCGAAGCTGACGAAAGGGCGACGGAACACACTCTGAAGATATTTGCGCTGGAGCGCGAGCCGGGCGGGGGGCTGAAGAATTTACGCAGCAAAACGGGACCGGATATTCGCCGGGTTTTGGCCGTTCTAGGCCCCGAAGGCGGCTGGGACAAGGTGGAAAGTTCTGCGTTGATTGGCGCCGGGTTCAAGCCGGTGAGCCTTGGGCCAAGGACATTACGCCTGGAGACGGCTGCCGTCGCTCTCATTTCCTCCATCCAACTGCTGTGGGGCGATATGGGGGACGCTCTCTTTTATGGCTCACGCGAAGACGTACCCGGAAGTTAGAAGAGTGAAATTTTCTCTCTTCACTTTTGGCGCCGCCGCCCTGATGCTCGAATTCAGGTAAAAACGATTGACACTCAACCCCAATTCCGCTAGCATTCACAGGTTGTGGCGAGGTAGCTCAGTCGGTAGAGCAGTGGACTGAAAATCCTCGTGTCCTCAGTTCGATTCTGAGCCTCGCCACCAGAAATTCCGGGCACTTAGCGAAGACCTCGCTAGGTGCCTTTTTTAGTTACCGTTTGAAATTGAGTCTTGCAAGCAATAGCGACAGCCGCTCCTATGCCCTACCCCCAGGGACGCTACTGCATCACGCTTGCTTCTGTAACGGTTCTCGGCTTCTCAAGCTCCAATGGTCTATAAAGGTACTATTCGAACCAGGATCGCCCAAGCCCGATCAAGTTGTTTATCATAGCTCCAAGGAGGTCCAGCCAAACCATCACATGATAATTGAGAAATTTCTTTAACAAT
>JBELAB010000099.1:0-8523 GCA_049509275.1 Syntrophobacteraceae bacterium
GTCCTCCGTCTTCCGTCCTCCGTCTTCCGTCCTCCGTCCTCCGTCTTCCGTCCTCCGTCCTCCGCCTTCCGTCCTCCGTCCTCCGCCTTCCGTTATCAGCCCATATGCTCTATTACCGCCCGTGCGAACCCGGAACATCTCACCTCTTTTGCACGCCTCATCTGCCGGGCAAGGTCATAAGTGACAATTTTGTCCCTGATTGTCCGCTCGATGGCTTCCCTTATGAGGTCCGCGGCTTCGGTCCACCCCATGTGCTCAAGCATCATAACGCCCGAAAGGATCAACGATCCGGGGTTTACTTTATCCAGACCGGCATACTTGGGAGCCGTCCCGTGCGTGGCCTCGAAGACGGCAGCATGGTCCCCGATGTTTGCGCCGGGCGACATCCCCAATCCGCCGACCTGGGCCGCGAGTGCGTCGGAGAGGTAGTCTCCGTTCAGATTGGACGTTGCAATTACGCTGTATTCCTCAGGTCTTAGCAGGATCTGCTGGAACATTGAATCGGTAATTCGCTCGTTAATCAAAACCTTGCCTTCGGGGGTCCTTCCGCCGAACTTTAGCCGGACATCGGCTTCGGTCACAGTCCGGTCCCCGAATTCTTCCTGCGCCAGTTCATAGCCCCATTTGCGGAAAGCGCCTTCGGTGAACTTCATGATATTTCCCTTATGGACCAGGGTGACAGAAGGAAGGCCGCGTTCGATTGCATAGGCAATGGACCGCCGCACAAGCCTCTTGGTCCCCGCCGGACTGATCGACTTTATCCCGATACCGGAGCCGGCAGGCAGTGAGACCCTGAATTTTTCCTCAAGAAATCGTGCAAGCTTGTTTACTTCTTCAGATCCCGATTCCCATTCGATTCCAGCGTAAACGTCCTCGGTGTTTTCCCTGAAAACGGTCATGTTGACTCTTTCAGGATGGCGAACGGGTGAGGGAACGCCGGGGAAATACTTTACCGGGCGAATGCACGCATAGAGATCGAGGTACTGCCTGAGCGCTACGTTGAGACTCCTTATGCCGGTCCCGACCGACGTGGTGAGAGGGCCTTTTATGGCAACCACGCTTTTCCTGATCAGATCGATTGTCTTTTCCGGCAACGGGACGCCGGTTTGATCAACGGCCTTTCCGCCCGCGAGAAGTTCGAACCAGTGAATCTTTCTTTTCCCGGAATAGGCTTTTAGAACAGCCGCATCGAATACCGGCCCGGCAGCCGCCCAGATGTCAGGTCCTGTTCCGTCACCTTCGATAAAACCGACGTTCGGATTTGCCGGAACATCAATTCTTCCCCGGGCGTCCAGGGTGATCCATTCGCCTGTGAATTCAGTATCCTCCATAGACGCTCCCTTTCACTTTCGGAAAGCCAAAAGCACCCACTCTCCGGCCGTTTTCGCACCGGCCGGCCTAAGGCCTCTTTTTTCATATTCGGCCCCCACCTCATCGGCCTGTTCGATCAGAATTCCACTCAGTGCGAGCAGCCCTTCACCGCGCACTTTAGAGGCGATCGTTTCCGACATCCTGATAAGAGGCTTAGACTCAATGTTGGCAATTACGACGTCGAACAAGCCGCTCACCCCTTCGGGGGTTGCACACAAAAGACGGATTTTTTCAGACAGCCCGTTCAGCAAAACGTTTTCTTTGGCCACTTTGACGGCTTCGGGGTCATTGTCGATTCCAACGACCTCTGCGAACCCGAGCAGGGCCGCGCCGATTGCGAGTATCCCCGATCCGGTTCCGAGGTCAAGCAGCGACATTCGAGCTGAGCCCGGGTCCAATTCCCGGCAACTTTCCAGCCATTCCAGACAGAGCCGAGTGCTCTCATGGTGGCCGGTTCCGAAAGCACGCCCCGGATCGATTCGAATGATCAGGCGCTCCGGGCCGCTGGGTACCGCCTCCCAGGTAGGCGAGACGACAAATCGCCTCCCCACCTTCAAAGGCTTGAAATGTTTTTTCCACGTCCGCGACCAGTCTTCGTCGGGTATCTCGGAGACGGCGAGCCCGATCTCACCCTCGTCAGGCAGAGCCGGAGCGGCATCGACAATCTGCCGCAGGCGCTTCTTCTCGCGGGCGAATCGGGCGGACTCCAGATAAATGCGAATGCCGCCCGAAATGTATTCCACACTCACTCCGAAAGCCTCGGCAAACTCCACGGCAAGGATGTCGGCCGTTTCAGGCCCGCACGTTACATCAATCCGAGTCCAGTTCTTCGTCAACACTTCCCCGATTATGCACCAGACGTGACCGCTATGCACTTCACTTCGACCATAACGCCCCTGGGCAGCCCTTTTACCTCAACAACCGCCCTCGCAGGCTTGTGGGCCGAAAAATACTCTTCATATACCTTATTGAAAGCCGCAAACTGGGCAATATCGGTTATAAAAACATCCACCGCAACAACTTTGTCCAGTCCGGCCCCCGAGGCGATCAGAACCTGCTTGACGTTCTCCAGTGACCGCCGGGCTTGGTCTGAGAAGCCGCCGCT
Source organism: Syntrophobacteraceae bacterium (assembly GCA_049509275.1). Lineage (GTDB taxonomy): Bacteria > Desulfobacterota > Syntrophobacteria > Syntrophobacterales > Syntrophobacteraceae > SbD1. The sequence goes on from JBELAB010000099.1 coordinate 2,477, forward strand.
TGCAATTTCCCCCGTTTCAGGGTCTATCGGGATCTGGCCGCTCACGAAAACAAAACCATTGGCGCGGATCGCCTGCGAATAAGGCCCGATCGCGGCAGGGGCCTTCACGGTTTGTATCGCTTCCACACTCATTGTCTCCTCCTTTTGCACTCCGGAAATGGTCTTTTGCAGGCAACTTAAAGTAATGCCGCCTGTTATTCAAATAAATAGCTGTCACGATTTAATTGTAAGTTCATAATTGTGCATTATAGTTAAGAAAATACCTTACGAAGAGAAGAACATGTTGAAAACCGGGGAGAAAATTCCACCTCGACGACGGGGGGCGGCTCCAGAGAAGAAGGAGAGCAGACGCGAAGGACCCTCACGGGAAGCGCAGGCTTCCGGAGGGGCAATCGAAGCTCAAGATGCGCGTACCGGACGGCAAAAGCCCGGCATGCCCGTAACCCTCTCAAATATCGTGGCCACCATCAGCAGCCGAGCGGGTCACGACTTTTCCACATACGAAAAAAGCACCCTTATCCGGGGCATTCTGAGGCGGATGAAGGTGACTCGCTTGCTAAGGCGGCAGAAGTAGCTCAACTATCTCCATTTCCTGGCATTGCAATCGTGGACAAAATGATTCAGTTTAACGGGTTTGCAAAGATAATGGGACTTGGAGACAAATATCGACTCGATGAAAATACTTTTTCAAAAGAGGTGACCTATCATGACCGGCGCGGAAATTATTTTAAGTACAGCAGCGGATGCAGGCGCGGAAATCTGTTTTGCCAATCCGGGCACCACTGAACTGCCTCTGGTTGCAGCACTCGATACGGTCAAGAGCATCCGTCCGGTGCTGGGGCTCTTTGAAGGCGTATGCACCGGCGCGGCCGACGGCTATGCGCGGATGAAACAAAAACCTGCTCTGACCTTATTGCATCTTGGTCCCGGCTTTGCCAACGGCATTGCTAATCTCCACAATGCTAAACGTGCCCGGTCTCCCATTCTGAATATCATCGGCCAACACGCTGCGTGGCACCTTAATGCCGATCCTCCGCTGAATATGGATATAGCATCCCTTGCCCGGACCGTCTCCGGCTGGTATAGGCAAAGTGAATCGGTGGAAGCGTTATCGCATGACACGGCCGAGGGACTGGCCGCAACATTTTACGGTCAAATATCAACTTTGATCGTTCCTGCGGATCACCAGTGGACGGAACACAAATACGATAAAATTACGTTGCCGGAATTTACTTTTGATAAAGTCGATCAGGCGACAATTGCCAACGCCCGCAAACTTCTCAAAGACGCAAAAAAACCGGCGCTCATTTTGGGTGGGCGAGCCCTACGCAAACCAGGCCTGGCGGCGGCGGCGGAAATTCATGCAAAAACAGGATGCGATCTTTTGATGATCACCTTTCCTGCGTACTTTGACAGCGGCGAAGGACTGCCTGTATTAACGCGTATTCCTTATATCCCGGGACGGGCGCAAACGCTCCTTGGTAATTACGATACATTAATTCTGGCGGGGGCCGATGAACCTGTGGCTTTTTTCGGCTATCGGGATGGGAAAAGTTTTCTGCTTAACGATCAACAACGCCATTTCAGAATTGATACGGATAAACAGGATGTTGCGGCGGTACTGGAAGAACTGGCCGGGGCGCTGGATTCTGTAACCGGTAAAAATAAAACTGACTCGATACTTGCGAAATATGCTTTGCCGGAGTTGCCTTCGGGCAAACTAAATGCAGGAAAAATGTGCGCCACAATTGCCGCCCTGCAGCCGGAAAATTGCATCCTTGTCGATGAAGGCGTAACATCAGCCGCACATTACTATTCACATGCGCCCTTTTTGAAACCCTTTACCCAGCTTCATCTGACAGGAGGGGCCATCGGTCAGGGAATGCCTCTAGCGCTTGGCGCCGCACTTGCCTGCCCCGACAGGAAGGTAATAAATATTGAAGCCGACGGAAGCGCCATGTACACAATTCAGGCGCTGTGGTCCCAGGCTCGTGAAAAAGCAAATGTCATAACGGTTATCTGCTCGAACCGTAAATACTTCATAATTGAACTCGAATGTATGATGGCCGGATATAATTCCCTGGGAGCTGAAACCAGAGCGCTGATGAATCTCGCTAACCCGGCGCTCGACTGGGTCGCTTTGAGCCGAAGTATGGGGGTGCCTGCTGCTTCCGTTACGACCGCAGAGGAATTAACCAGAGAATTCAAAGCTGCCCTGAAGGAACCAGGACCGCATTTGATTGAGGCAGTACTGGAATAATAGAGGATATCGTGAAGGTTTCCCTGTTCATCCCGTGTACCGTGGACATCATGTTGCCGGAGATCGGCGTAGCGACATACAGACTGCTTTCGCGTCTGGGTGAGAAGCCCATATACCATCCCGAACAGACCTGCTGCGGGCAACCCCTGTTTAATGCCGGGTACCGCGACCAGGCGAAGCGCGCAGCCAAACACTTTATAGAGGTTTTCGGCAATGACGAATGCATAGTGAGTCCCGCAGGCTCCTGTGTCTGCATGGTTAAATACCATTATCCCGAACTCCTCGAAGATGAGCCCTCCTGGTGCGATCGTGCGAACAGCCTTGCCGGCAGGGTTTTTGAGTTGAGCCAGTATATCGTGGATAAACTTGGTGTAACCGATGTCGGCGCTTCCTTCGAGGGCAAGGTCGCCTACCACGAGTCGTGTCACGTCCTCAGGGGGCTGGGTGTATCCAGCCAACCCAAGAAGCTCATCGCCGGTGTAAAAGGCGCTCAGTGTGTAGATTTGAAAAATTCGACCACATGCTGCGGTTTCGGAGGCGAGTTCGCTGTGTGCTACCCTGAGATATCCGAGGCGATGGTCGAGGACAAGGCCCGGAATTTCATAAACACAGGGGCTGAAATCCTTCTTCTATGCGAGCCCGGTTGTCTGCTGAACATCAGCGGCTACCTGCACCGTAATCATCCAGGTAAGCGGGCCATGCATCTGGCCAGTTTTCTCTCTGGCAACGGGAAAGAGGTCTGATATGCACTCGCGTGTTGATCAATTCATGGAAACGGCTCGCGAGGAGATGAAAAACGAGCGGAGTCAGATGTTCCTCAAGCTGTTCTGTTCAGGGTTTTCCAGGATGCGCCAGTTCGCCTTATCCAGCTTCCCGGACCCGGAGGCTGCCGAATCATATTCGCGATCAATCCGGGCCGAAGTTCTGGAAAGGATGCCGGAGTTGCTCGAGGAATTCGAAAAGAAGGCGATCTCCAGAGGCGTGAAGGTGATCTGGGCCAGAGACGCAGCAGAGGCGAATAAAATCATTCTTGATATCGCCAGGCAGAAGGGCGTGCAGTATGTCACCAAGGGAAAATCCATGATCACTGAAGAGATAGGACTGAACGAGCACCTTATTAAGAACGGGGTCAATGTTTATGAAACGGACCTCGGAGAGGTGATCACCCAGCAGCTTTGCCTGCCGCCTTTCCATCTGGTGGGGCCCGCCATAAACGTCCCGCCTGAAAAGATCTCGGATATCTTCCTGAAGAACGGCATACTGAAGCAGTCGACCACCGATCCCGTAACTCTTGGCAAGGCGGCCCGGATGTTCTTAAGAGAAAAGTTCCGGACCCAGGAGATGGGTATCGTGGGAGTCAACATGGCGGTAGCCGAGACAGGAAGCTTCATCAATGTGGAGAACGAAGGCAATATCCGCATGAACAAATCATCTCCGAAGACTCTTGTGGCGATCATGAGCCTGGAGAAGGTAGTGCCTACACTGGCCGATGCAATCCACATGACCAGGATGCTAATCAGGAATTGTACCGGCCAGAAGATGGCGAGCTATGTATCTTTTGACACCGGGCCGAGGAAGGCCGATGAGCTTGACGGTCCGGAGGACATCTACATGGTGATTCTGGATAACGGCCGCTCTGAGATATATAAGGACTTCAAGGTGAGAGATATTCTCAAGTGCATCCGCTGCGGCGCATGCATGAACACCTGTCCCGTATATGCAAAGATTGGCGGATATCCGTACGGATTCACGTATGCAGGTCCTATGGGCCAGGCCATCAATCCTTTGCTTTTGGGCATAGAGAACACCACCGATCTCTACCGCGCCTGTACGCTCTGCGGTTCGTGCAAGGAGACCTGTCCGGCGGGTGTGGACCATCCTTTCCTCTTTCTCGAGTATAGATCGCGTGAGATCCGCAAGAAGAATGCAAAAGGCAACAGGACGCCTCTTTCCCGGCTTGAGAATACTATGGCGAAGATATCTTCATTTGGTATGCGCCACGGCTGGGCGTGGATTCTTGGGGCGAGATGCGTTAGACCGGTATTGAATTTTTTATCCAGGGACGGCTATATAAGGGATATTCCATTCGGGGTTAAGGGTTGGTTCAGTTGCCGTGACCTAATGGCCATGCCTGACAAAACCTTCCATGACAGGTGGAAAGATTTACAAAACGAGCCTGTTCCTTTGGCGGATATTGGTGAGAAAGAAGTTGTATGAGCATGCAGGCCCGCGAAGAGATTTTAGGCCGGTTGAAATCCGTAAGGAAGAATACCCCTGCCGTAAAGCCCCCAAAACCTGTCCTTTCAGAGATTAATCTCGATAAAGAGCAGTTGTTGCAGCGTTTCACTTCCGAACTGAACGCGCAGACCGGTACGGTATATCAGGCGAAAGATAAAGAGGACGCCGTACGCATATTGTCCGAAATCGCGTCAGCGGAAGGGCTTAAGTCTATCCTGGCGACCGCGGGAGATATTCATGGCGTAGATATCAGGGCGTTCGGTTCTCAGAATAATATTTCCGTCAGCACGGTTCAGGATTTTTCGGACCGCAAAGCCTTCCGGGAGTCGGTGTTCACCGTGGATGCAGGCATTACTTCTGCTGATTTCGCCGTGGCCGAAACCGGGACCCTCGGTGTGATCTTTCATAAGGACCAGCCCAGGCTTGTTTCCATCGCCCCGCCTGTCCATATCGCCATTGTGCCTGTCGATAAGCTCTACCCCATCTATGAAAATGTCATCGAGCAGGTTTTCAGGAACACGGATAAAATCCCCAGCCAGTTCTGCTTTATCACAGGGCCGAGTTCGACAGCCGATATAAAGGGAGTGCATTTTAAAGGTATGCACGGGCCCGTAAATATCTTTGTAATATTCATAATGACGGGAGGCATGGGTCATGAAAACAGCAACGGTCCCGGCAAGACGATGGTACGATAATGAGGAAAGGGTGCTGACCTTTCCGGACAGATGGAACGTCGATCATCTAACAGCTCCAGGTCTGGAAAAACCTTGCCTTACCCCGTCGCAAATCCGGGCAAAAATTGAAAATCCCATTGCGGGACCGGCCTTGAGTGAACTGGCTTGCGGTAAACGGCAAGCCGTTATCGTATTCGATGATATGACCCGTCCAACACCTGTCAAGGAGGCGGCTCCGGTTGTGCTCGACGCCCTTCATAAAGCTGGAATGGGGAAGGAGCAGATCAGGTTCATCTGGGCCCTTGGCGCTCACGGGACGTACGATCTGATTAATGCCCGTAAAAAGCTTGGGGATGATATCGTCGAGAACTACCGGGTGTTCAATCACGATGCATTCCAGGGTCATAACCTGACGTATGTCGACCGGACGCCCAACGGAGTAGACCTCTGGTTTAATCGTGAATTCATGCGGTGTGATCTGAAGATTGCGATTGGTTGCGTAACCCCCCATGTCCAGGCCGGCTTTGGTGGAGGCGCCAAAATCATACTGCCAGGGGTCGCGGGTATCGAGACCATCAACCAGTATCACAAACAGCTTGATCGCAATCCTGCGAGTTTTGGGCTGGGAAAATTCGAGAAGAACATACTGCGCAAGGAAATTGATTATGCCGGTGACGCGGTTAACTTGAGCTTTAAGATCGACTGCCTCATCAACCGCAGGGGAGAAATCGCCGATCTGTTTGCCGGTTCGTTCAGGGCTACCCATATGGCCGGGGCGGAAGCCGGTAAAGAACACTATGGAATTGATCCCGTGACCGGTTACGACATCGTCGTCTCCAACGGCTATGCCAAACCCAACGTGTCCGGCATTTGTA